>CAMDLH010000032.1 GCA_945901405.1 Bordetella parapertussis
ACCGCCGCCACCAGCGATGTGGTCATGCGCGTGATGCCCGGCCCGTGCGTGACGTTGCACACGCCCACTTTGCCCGTGGCGCGCGCCCAGCCATCGGCCATCGACAACCCCGCGCCCTCGTCGCGCACGTCAATCATGCGCACGCCGGGCATCTTCGACATCGCAGCCGCCCACGACATATTGCCGTCGCCCATCAATCCGAACACATCGGTCACGCCTTCCTTGACGAACGCGCGCGCCACGGCTTCGTAGACTTTCATTCAGAGTTTCCTTTTCTCGTTCCTTATTGTGGAAGCACAAAAACAGCTACGCATGTTACCGCATCAATATTCTTGCTTGCGCGTGAATCCTGCTATGCTTTTCGGGCACACACATTCAAACACAGGGAGCAAACATGCCAAAAATGACTGGACACCGTTACTTCGCCGAAGCGATGAAAGGCTACGGCGTATCACATCTGTTTTATGTGAACACGATTATTCCGCCCGCGATGGTCGAGGTGAGTAAAGTCGGCAGCACCAAACTGGTGATTGCCCACGGCGAAAAAGCCGCGGCCTACATGGCCGATGGCTATGCGCGTGCCTCGAACAAACCCGGCGTGTGCCTGTGTCAGGACATCGGCAGCACCAATCTCGCCGCGGGCCTGCGCGATGCGCACATGGCCGGCTCGCCTGTTATCGCCATCAGTGGCGGACAAAACGACATGCCGCGTTATCGTCATGCGTATCAGAATGCCGAAGACCGCACCGCGTGGGATGGCGTAACCAAGGCCAACTATTCGGTGGATGCCGCGTCGCGTTTTCCGGATTTACTGCGGCAGGCCTTTCGCGACGCCACCACCGGCGCGCCCGGCCCGGTGCATCTCGAATTGAGAGGAAATGCCGGGCAGATGCTCGACAAAGAGGCCGATTACGATCTCACCGTCGAACAGCGTTACACGCGCTACCCGGCGTTTCGCCCCTGCGCAGAAAGCCCCGACATCACCGCTGCGCTGAAGGAATTAAAAGAAGCCGCCAAGCCCATCATCGTGGTCGGCGGGGGTGCTGTGAAATCGCTCGCCGGTGCGGAAGTCGTTGCACTTGCCGACAAATTGCAAATTCCCATTGCCACCAGCCTGCATGCGCGCGCGCTGGTGCCCGACGATCACGCGCTGGGCGTCGGCGTGCCGGGCAGCTATTCGCGCTGGTGCGCGAACAAGGCCGTGGCCGCCGCGGATATGGTGTTTTTCATCGGCAGCCATACTGGCGGCCAGGTCACCAACGGCTGGCAGATTCCGAAAATCGGCGTGCGCACGATACAACTCGACATCGATCCGAATGAACTCGGCCGCAATTACCCCAACACCGTGTCGCTGTGCGGCGACGCCAAGGTGACGCTGGCGAAAATGGTGGCCGAAGCCGGCCCCGCCACGCCGCGCGCCGAGTGGCTCGAGCAAGTGCGCGGCTACGTCGCCGACTACTGGGCCGAGAGCGACCCGCTGCGTAACTCGGATGACGTGCCAATCCGCCCCGAACGCATGGCGAAGGAACTGGGCGAGTGGATGCCGTCCAACGCGGTGCTGGTGGTCGATACCTTCCACGCCGCGCTGTGGACCGCGCAGATGGCGAAAATGAAAGCCGGCCAGCGCTACATCCGTTGCGGCGGCTCGCTCGGCTGGGGCTTCCCAGGCACGCTGGGCGTGAAAGCCGCGCTGCCGGACACACCGGTGATCGGCTTCGCCGGCGACGCGGGCTTTTATTACCACATGGCCGAAATGGAAACCGCCGCGCGCTGCGGCATCAACGCGGTGATGGTGGTGAACAACAACTACTCCGGCGGCGTGGCGGAAGCGGCGATGTTCCAGAAAGAAGTGAATTTCGCCAACGTGGCGAACTCGATGGGCTGCGCGGGATTCCGCGTGGAGAAACCCGACGGCATACGTGCGGCGCTAGACCGCGCACTGGCGTGCGGCAAACCCGCGATCGTCGAGATCATAGGCAACGCGTCGATTCGCGCGAAACGCGGATGGGCGCCGGCGGGAATTACCGGGGAATAAACGTAGGATGGGTGCAGCGCAGCGTAACCCATCGCAACCTCAATCGCGGAATTGTCTTTGCATGATTGAACTCGCGCCACGAGGGCGAGTTCAATCCACGGTAATGCCCGTCTGCTTGATCATCTTCTCCCAGCGCGCGACATCGGCGCGGATGAAAGCAGCGAATTCCTCCGGCGTGCTGGGCGACACCGCACCGCCTTCGAACTGCAGCAGTTTCTGCACATCGGGCATCGCCAGCACTTTCACCACCTCGCGATTTAACCGAGTGACGATTTCTCGCGGCGCCTTGGCGGGCGCCAGCACGCCGTGCCAGATCGTCGATTCAAAACCCGGCACGCCGGCTTCGGTGACCGTGGGCACATCGGGAAACAAATGCGATCTTTTTTCGCCGGTGACGGCGAGCAGCCGCGCGCGGCCGTCGCGTGCAAAATTCAGCGACGACACCATCGACGTCATCATGTAGGACACGCGCCCCGCGCGCAGATCCATCATGCCCGGCGCGCCGCCCTTGTACGGCACATGCAAGGTGTTGATGCCCAGCGCCTGATTAAAAAATTCACCCATCACATGACTGCTGCTGGCAATGCCCGCCGTCGCGAACGAGAGCTTGCCGGGGCTGGCCCTGGCGGCGGCGATCAGATCGCTCAGCGACTTTAACGGCGACGTATCGTTGACCACGATCACCTGCGGCGTGCGCACCGCCAGCGACACGGGTGCAAAGTCGGTAAGCGTGTTGTAGTTCTTCTGCTTGCGCACCGCCTGCCCCACCACCAGATTGCCGTCTTGCCCCAGCACAAGCGTGTAGCCGTCGCCAGTCGCCTTTGCCGCCAGTTCAGCGCCCAGCGCTCCGCCCGCCCCAGCGCGGTTATCCAGCACCAAGGGCTGCCCCAGCCCCTCGGAAAGTTTGATGCCGATAATGCGCGCGTAAGTATCGGTGCTGCCGCCCGGCGGAAACGGCACGATGAATCGAATCGGACGCGTGGGATAGGCTTGCCCCGCGCCCGCCGCGGCAGCCAGCGCAATGGGAGTGGAAGCAACCGCGGCCAGCCCGCACGCGGCGTTAGCAATACACGCTGAAAATTTCATGGCAATCGATCAACAGTGATGAAGAAACAACGCGCTGAGCATATCAGGACGCGGCGTTGTCTACGCCAATGTAAATAGTGAATTCAAGACTATGAAATGAGGGATTCAAAAAAGTTAATAAAAACAATTAGTTACGATATCTATTACACTTTTCAGGCGCTGTCTGGTGCATATTTTGCACCTGCGGCACATCCAAAAACATCTCCCTCATCCCAACACTTCTCCCGCGGGGCTACTCTATGCACACATCTCCACACTCTGTCCCCTCGCCCCGCAAGCGGGGCCAGGGCGCCGTGCCATGGATATGCATGCACAGATTGCCATTCGGGGCGAAGGCTGAGATGGGGGTGGGTGTTACGATTGCGTTGCGCTTTTTCTTCCGAGAGGCTGCCTTGCATTCACGATCAAGCTTGCTGACTTTTCTTTACATGGTTGTCTTGACCGCCGCGCAGCACGCCGGCGCGCAAGACTCTTACCCCTACCGCCCGGTGCGCATCGTAGTGCCCACCGCGCCCGGCGGCCCCAGCGACATCACCTCGCGCATACTCGCCAACGAGTTGACCAAGCGCTGGGGGCGGCAGGTAATCGTGGATATACGCCCCGGCGCGGGCACCATCATCGGCACCGAGATCGTCGCCAAGGCCGCGCCTGACGGCTATACGCTGCTCGCGGCGCCCGGTGCCATCGCCACCAACCCGGCGAGCTACAAGAAGCTGCCGTACGATGCGTTGCGTGATCTTGCCACCATCACGCAATCGTACATTGTGGCGAATCTGCTTGTCATTCATCCATCGCTGCCGGCAAAAAACGTCAAGGAGTTCATCGCTATCGCGAAGGCGCGCCCCAATGACATTCTCTATGCCTCGGCCGGGCACGGCACGGTGCCGCACTTGACGATGGAACTCTTCGCCAGCATGGCGGGGATACGCCTTGTGCACGTGGCCTACAAGGGAAGCGGGCCGGGGCTGGTCGAGTTGATGGCGGGCCGCGTCGCCGCCAATGCATCGAGCACGGTGTCGCTGATACTGCCGCACATCAAGGCGGGCAAACTGCGCGCGCTCGGCATCACCACCACCACGCGCTCGGCCGCGATGCCCGACATCCCCACCATCGCCGAATCCGGCGTGCCCGGCTATGAAGCCGTGCAATGGGGCGGCATGCTGGCGCCCGCGGGCACGCTGGCGGAACTCATCAGCCGGCTCAACAAGGAATTCGTCTCGATACTGCGCACGCCCGAGGTCACCGAGCGCCTCGCGGCCGACAACGCCACCGTGGTCGCCGGCACGCCGGAGCAATTTGCCGCGTTCATGAAATCAGAAACCGCGAAATGGGCCAAGGTCGCTCGCGCCGCGGGCATACAACCGGAGTAAATCCCTATGAAAAAAATAGTGCTGTTACCGTGGTTTCTCTTTTTCTGTGCATACAACGTTTGCGCGCAACCCTGGAAACCCGATCAGATAGTCGAGATCGTCGTCGGCACCGCGCCCGGCAGCGGCCCTGACCGCAGCGCGCGCTTCATCCAGCAATACTGGCAGCAGACCAAACTGGTGGATGCGCAGGTTATCGTCGTCAACAAGCCCGGCCCCAGCAGCACGGTGTCCGGCGCCTACGTGCAGAAGTTCGAGCGCAACGGCCACTACGTACTGCTCTCCGGCAAGGCCATCATCACCAGCGACATCGCCGGGCGCATCCCGTTTCGCTACAGCGACCTGACGCCCATCACGCATTACCTCGATGAATACATCGGCGTCGCGGTGAAAGCCGATTCGCCGATCAAGTCGGGCCGCGATCTTATCGAGCGGCTGAAAAAAGACCCCGCCGCACACAGCATCGGCGTGGCCACCAGCATCGGCAACGCCAATCATCAGGCGGTCGCAGCGGCGCTGAAAGCTTCCGGTGTGGACATCCGCAAAATGCGCAACGTCGTGTTTCAGGCTGGCAGCGCCGCCGTCACCGCCATGCTCGGCGGGCACGTGGACGTCGTGCCCGTATCCATCGGCAGCTACGTCGGCGAGCTGCAAGCAGGCCGCGTGCGCGTGATCGCGGTATCGTCGCCACAGCGGCTTACAGGCGTATTCGCCGAAGTGCCCACGTGGCGCGAACAAGGCATCGATTCAGTCACCTCGGTATGGCGCGGCGCGTTCGGGCCCAAGGGCATGAGCGCGGCGCAGATCACGTATTGGGAAACCGTCTTCCAGCGCATGATGAATTCGCCACAGTGGCAAAAAGAAATCGAGAGCACCTACGGCGTGAGCGAATTCAAAGGCTCGGCGTGGACGCGCAAATACATGGATCAGGACTACGCGCTGGAGCGGGCATTTTTAGTGGATTTGGGATTGATCAAGAAATAGCGGTCTCATCACCATCACCGATCTCGGCGGCGACCGCAGCACGAATCCGTGCATGCACATCATTCTGATTCCAGCAAAAGCCCCTGCCCCGCCACCGGCAAGCCGCGCCCCGCGCCGCGCAACGCGGCCCATAGGCTGGCGTTCAGATTGAGCAACACCGGTTTGCCGAATTCCGCTTCCAGCGGCCCCACGGCATGGGTGCTCAGCCAGCGCCCGCCGGGCAGGATCAAACCTTGCGCCGATGGCGCGGCCTGCAGCGCGGCGCGGCCAAGATTGATCGCGAGCTGCATGCCGTCCGCGGCCTTCAACGTCGCGTTCTCCGCCATGGTGGCGCCGCGCGCTTGCCTGCCAACCACTTCGATGCCGGTCAGCTTGAGATAAGCGGCCACCGCGTCGTTAAGCGGCTCATGCCAGCGCGTAGCCAGCGCGACGCGTTTCAATTTCAGATGGTTGGCTGCCGCGGCTATCGCTTCCAGATCGGTGTCGAAGGTGACGCCGGTGCGCTTTTTCACTTCCGCGCCCAGCGCCAGCACGCGCTCGCGCCCCAGCGCCGCGGATACCGGCACGCCGGTGAGCACGATGTGAGTGGCGCCAGCCTCTGCAAGTTCTTCGACATGTTTCCAGAACAGCGGCAGTTCGTGTTCGACCGCCACCGTCGAGTAATCGGATATCTCCAGATTGGCGAGCATCAACATCACGCCATCGGGTGCGAAGCGGTAGAACTGATACGGCACGTTGTCAACGATGGGATGCGGCGTGATGTACGCCATGCGCAGCCAGGGTTCGGTCAGTGGTTTCATTTTTTCGGTATGTGGATGAAAAAATATTCACCGGGGCAATTTAATCCGTTTGAGCCGCGCTTGTCGAGTCCCGAATCAAGGCATGAATTGCATTTGCGCCGTCACGACATCACCCTCCATCGTGATAGCATTCCAGCCTTCAGCGGTTCAGGCAACGGAGGGCTGTCTTGCGACCTCGTTCGATGGTGTTGAAAATCGTGTCTGCCACTACGGTATTCGTGGCGCTCGTTGTGCCTTTGCGTGCAAGCGCGCAAGACACTTACCCCGCCCGCCCGATAAGAATCGTGGTCCCCAGCGGCAGCGGCTCGGGCAGCGACATCCTCGCGCGCATGATCGCGCAGCGGCTCACCGAGCGGCTGGGCAAACAGGTGGTGGTCGAAAACCGCACGGGTGCGGGCAATATGATCGGCTATGAGTTTGTCGCGCGCTCGGCGCCGGATGGTTATACGATAGGTTCGGGCGTGAGCACGCTGGCCATCAACGCCGTGACTTTCAAGAAAGTGCCCTACAACGCGCTGCGTGATTTCGAGCCGATCTCGCACACGGCCAATGTGCCTAATCTGCTGGTCACCCATCCCGCCCTGCCGGTGAAAAATCTCAAGGACTTACTCGCGCTCGCCAAATCACGCCCCGGCGAGTTGTTTTATGCCTCGGCCGGATTCGGCACCAACCCGCACCTGACAATTGAACTGCTGGGCAGCATGGCGCAGGTGCGCTTTGTTCATGTGCCCTACAAGAGCGGCCCGCCGGGACTTACCGACTTGATGGCCGGGCAAGTGCAATTGATGGCGACCGCAATGAATTACCTGCGCCCGCATGCTCTCGCGGGCCGCCTGCGCGCGCTCGGCGTGACCACGGCCAAGCGCACGGCGTCGATGCCCGACATGCCGACACTCGCCGAAGCCGGTGTGCCCGGCTTTGAATCCGTGCAGTGGTACAGCCTGATCGCGCCGGCGAAAACGCCGCGTCCCATCATCGAACGGCTCAATCGCGAAGTTGTCGCTTATCTCAAATTGCCCGAGGTGCAAGAAAAATTGGTGGCCGACGGCACCGAAGTCGTCGGCACCACACCCGAGGAATTCGCCGCGTTTCTGCGCGAGGAAACGGTGAAATGGGCGAGCGTCGCGAAGGCTGCCGGCATCAAACCCGAATAGATTTTTGTCATCCAACCAATACAGGAGAATCAACATGGCTCTAACCCCCATCCGCCGCGTCGTCACCGGCAACGATGCAAACGGCAAATCAAAGGTAGTGTGGGACGGCCCCGCGCCCGCGACTCATGAAGCCTCGATGGGCGCCGGGCGTGGGCACGTTGATTTCTGGGTGTGGAACGACCCCGTGCCGCCGCTATCGCTGGATCGTGATGACGGCAACCTGCACTATGATTTTCCCGGCCCGAAGATGGGCGGGCACTGGCGCGTGGTGCAGGGCCTGGGCAAGGCGCCCAATTATGATGCGAAAAACGACAAATCCATCGTGCCGCCGCACGCGCCCAAGGAGACACCCGAAGGCCGCCGCTGGGATCGCGGCGGAGAAAACGCCTACTCCGGCGGCATGCACAAAACCGAAACCGTCGATTATGCAATTCTGCTCGACGGCGCGCGCACGCTGGTGCTCGATGACCGCGAAGTTGAATGGCAACCCGGCGACATTGTGATCGACGTCGGCGCGTGGCATCAGTGGTCGAGCCGCAATCTCGAAGGCGGGCGCGTCGCATTCGACATGATCTCGGCGCGTTTTGTCGACGGCCCGGTGGGCCTCGCACAAGGCAACGATAAAATAATGGCGGGCGACCCCAATCGCAAGCTGCCGCCTGGCGTGAAACCCGCGCGGCGCATTGTTGTCACCGACAAGGAACCCTACAAATCCTGCCTCGTCAGCGACGGCCCCACGCCCGATGTGCGCATAGACCCCGCGCGCCCCGGATATTGCTCGCAGCGCATGTGGGTCACCGAAGGCACGCCCTGCGCAATCGTGCTCGAAACGCTGCACCTGCCGCACGGCATGACCCCGCCGCCTGGAGGCTCGGTGCTCAACGTGGTGACGATACCGCCCGACGATGCGTGGAAAGGCAGGGTCGGCGAGAAAGAAGTCAAAGCGTTTTTCGCCAACATGGGTTCGCCCGATGCGTCGACGTATTCTCCGAGCGCGCCGCACCCCTACATGCAAAAAACACGCACGCTCGAATTCACCATCGTGCAGGAAGGCGAAGTCGTGCTGGTGCTCGATACGCAGGAAGTGAAGCTGAACAAGGGCGACTTCATCGTGCAACGCGGCACCAACCACGCGTGGAGCAATCGCTCGGGCAAGCCCGCCGTATTGGCCATTGCCACGCACGACGGGAAGTAACCAACATGACCGCCAGCGATCTACGTAACTACGCCGTGCGCGCACGCTCGACCGACACGCATGGGCGCGTGTTGTGCAATGTGCGCAATCATCACTTCATCGTCGATGGCCCGGTGCAGAACGGCGCGCCGGGCGAGGAAGTCGCGCCCGCCGAGCTGTTTCTCACCGGCATCGCCGCCTGCGGGGTTGAACTGGTGCAGTCTATTGCCAAGTCCGATAACATACCGCTCAAAGCCATCAACGTCGATATCGCCGGCATGATGGATCGCTCAAAACCCGTGCGCGCGGACGTGAGCGTGCTCAACGCCGTGAGCATCAAGTTTCATTTGTCGGGTGTTACCGCCGCACAAGGCAATACACTCATCGACCGCTTCAGGGCGAGGTGACCGCTCTACGGCAGCGTCGCGGTCGCGACGCCGGATGTGAAAGTCGAAGTGAGCACCTCTGCATGAAACGCGCCGTAATGCTGTTGTGCGCGGGCATGGCCGGCACGGCATGCCATGCGCAGTACCCCAACAAACCGATACGGATAGTCTCGCTCGGCCCAGCCGGCGGCGGCACCGATGTCGCCGCGCGCATAATCGGGCAAAAGATGACTGCGGAGTGGGGTCAGCCGGTGATCGTCGAAAATCGCGGCGGCGCCGGCGGCACCATCGGCATGGAAATCGTCGCCAAGTCGGCGCCGGATGGTTATTCACTGGTGCTGATATACGGCAGCTTTTTCATCGCACCGGCGGTGTATGCGAAACTTGGCTTTAATCCGCGTACGGATTTTTCGCCGGTGATTCATCTTTTTAACGCGCCGATCATCATCGCGGCGAACCCGGCGCTGGCGGCAAAGAACACGAAAGAGTTGATCGCGCTCGCCAAGGCCAAACCGGGCGCCATCACCTATGGCACGCCTGGCGTGGGCAGCGGGTCGCATCTGGCCGGAGAATTGATCAACCACATGGCGGGCATCAAACTCACGCACGTACCGTACAAAGGTACCGCGCCCGCGATGGTTGACGCGATAGGCGGCCAGGTCAACATGGTTGTCACCGCCGTGCAAAATACCGTGACGCATATACGCACCGGGCGGCTCACTCCCATCGGCACCACGGCGCTCAAACGCACAAACGTGTTGCCGGACGTGCCGGCCATCAGCGAGACGCTGCCCGGCTTCGAGGTCGTCTCCGCCTACGGCATACTTGCGCCGGCGCGCACGCCACGAGACATCGTGATGAAGTTGAATGCGATGATCGGCGCAACGCTCGCAAGCGCCGAATTCAAAAAGCAGTTTGAAGGCGACGGAGTGGAAATTTTCGGCGGCACACCCGGGCAATTCGTCACGCGCATGAACGAGTACTTCCCGCACTACGCCAAGTTGGTTAAGCTCGCTGGGGTTAAGGAAGAATGAAGCGGATTGGGTTTCAAACGCAGGTCAAAACCTTTGACACAGATTTCACAGATGAACGCGGATTAACCCACACCCCATCCGTGAAAATCTGCGTTCATCTGCGTCAAATGTTTTGACGTAAGTAATTGTTTTTATTGAACTTTTTATACTTCTGCCGTCAGCGGCACATCGATCGTCGTCACCCGCCGCAACTCGCGATGATGTTTTGCGTCGTCGAACGCCGTCGCGCGATGCATAGTGGCGAGGTTGTCCCAGATCACGAAGTCACCATCGCGCCACTCGTGGCGATACACGAACTGACGCTGCGTGGCGTGCTCCATCAACTCCATCACGAACAGCAAACCGTCGGCCACCGGCCAATCGATGATGCGCGCGGCGTGCGCGGCGAGGTATAGCGACTTACGTTTGGTGCGCGGATTGACGCGCACCATCGAATGTATCGCGCCCTTCAATTTCGCTTTTTCTTCCTCGGAAAAATAAAACCCCAGCACTTCGCGCGAGCGCGTGATCGTGTGATGCACGCGCAGGCCTTCGAGCCTGGCTTTCATAGCATCATCCAGCGCATCGTACGCCGCACGCATGCACGCAAACTCCGTATCGGCGTTGACCTTCGGGATCACCCGCGCGGACAGTGTCGAGTAACGCCCCGCCGGATCCTGGAATGACGCATCGGTGTGCCACAGCCGGTTGCCGAGGCTGTAGGCGCGCTTGCGGTCGTTCACTTCGAGAATCTTGCCGTTGTTGTCGACGTTTGAAATATCGGCGACCGCGTCGTTGTTAAAGCGGTTCGCGCCCATTGCCGCCGCACCCGGCTTCACATGCAGCGTGCCGTCGAAGCGCTGCGCAAACGCCAGTTGCTCCGCGTCGGTGAACGGCTGGTTGCGAAACACCAGCACGCCGTGGTCATCCATGCCCGAGCGCAGTTGCTCCAGCGTGGCGCGGTCGTGCGCCTCGCGCAGGTCGATGGGGCTGACTTCGGCGCCCACATGCGGATGCAATTTACGGAACGTTACACTCATGACGATTCCCTCTCGACTAAGCCGCTTTCAATTTGCCGCTGTTGCGCGCGGCGGTAAGCGCCGGCACGCGCGAGGCGCGCACGTAGACGTAGCCCTCAAAGAGTCGGCGCTGGGTGCGAAAAAACGCGCCTTGCTCCGCGTGCCACGCGCCATCCTTGCGGCGCACCGTCGCCGCCACGGTCAATATGCCCGAGGGCATGGCGATGCGCACCGGCGCTTCCGGGTCCGCGCTCTTACGCGCGGCCAGATTGACCAGGCTGCCTTCGATGCGCGCGGCCACCGCAAGACACAGCGAAATCGTCAACGGCAGCGCGCGATGCGGCTGGCCGTTCGACAGCATGCGCGCGGTGATGTCGAAGTCGTTCGCTTTCACGGTTTCGCCCGTCAGCGTTTTTGAATCTTGCGGCGGCGAAATAAAACCCACGAACGGCACGGCGGCTTTTTTCGCGGCATCTTCCGCGTTGGCGGTGATACCCATGGCAACGGACGCGGCTATGCGTATCGCCGCCATCTTGCGCATGGCCTCGGCGTTGGCATCGATTTCATCCGGCAACTCGGCGCCGGTCAATCCAAGGTCCGCGGCATTGACGTACACCGCCGCGTTGGCCGCATCGATCATCGACACGGTGATCTTGCCCACGCCGGGCACATCCAGAACATCGGTCACGTTGCCCGTGGGCAGCAGCTTGCCGGTGGTGGCGCCGCCCGGCTCCAGAAACTCCAGCCGCACCGGCGAACCCGTGCCTGAGACGCCGGGAATCGCCAGATCACCATCGACCGCGGACAATCCATCATCAAGCGTGAAACGCGACTGAATGATCTTTTTCGTGTTGGTGTTGTGCACCCGCACCAGCGCTTCGGCGCCGCTCACTTTGAAAATGCCTTCATCCACCGCGAACGGCCCCATGGCGGAGGACATGTTGCCGCAGTTCGCGCTGTAATCGACCGTGGCCTCCTTCACCTGCACTTGCGCAAAGGTGTAATCGATATCCGCGTCGGGCCGGCTCGAAGGCCCCACCACGCACACTTTCGACAGCGACGACACGCCGCCGCCCATGCCGTCGAGCTGCCGGCCATAGGGATCAGGGCTGCCGATCGCGGCGAGGAATATCTCGTCCCACTGCGCGCGGTCGCGCGGCAAATCCTTGGCGTGGAACACAATGGCGTTGCTGGTGCCGCCGCGCATGAATACGGCGGGCAGTTTGAGTTGTTTCATGAAATTCTCCTTGGCGCATCCCATAATCGAAACTATAGCACTGCCCGAGCCACTTAGTTTATGCTTCAACGTATCAAGGCAATTCATTAACGAGGGAAAGTCCATGGCTTACGAAACCATACTCACCAGCCGCGACGGCGCGGCATTCGTCATCACACTCAACCGCATCGACAAGCGTAACGCGGTCAGCACCAGGATGATGAGCGAAATCATCGCCGCTTCGAAAGAGGCCGAGGCAGATGCCGGCGTGCGCGCGGTCATCATCACCGGCGGAGATAAGTTTTTCTCGGCGGGCGCCGATCTTAACGAGGCATTGCAAGTCAAGACCGCGGCGCAAGGCGTCGAATATTTCGGCAAGTGGCACAAGTTGAACAGCACGCTCGAAGAACTGCGCTTGCCCGTGATCGCGGCCATAGAGGGCTTTTGTATCACCGGCGGCCTTGAGTTGGCGCTTGCGTGTGATTTGCGAGTCGCGGCCGAAGGCTCCACCTACGCCATCACCAGTGCACGCATCGGCACCGTCGCCGGCGCGGGCGGCACACAGCGCCTGCCACGCATTGTCGGCGTGGCCAATGCACTCGAAATTCTTTTCGCCGCCGAGCCGATAGACCACGCGCACGCGCAACGCATCGGCCTCATCAATAAACTCACGCCCAAAGGTCAGGCGCTGGCGGAAGCGAAAAAAATGGTCGCCGTTTACGAACAGCGCGCGCCGCTGAGTCTTGCCTTGGTGAAACGCGCCGTGCATCGAGGCATGCAACTCGATCTCGCGTCGGGCATCGAGTTCGAGACTTTCCTCGTCACCACCATTTACGGCACGCAGGACAAACAGGAAGGGATATCAGCGTTTCTGGAAAAGCGGCAGGCGAAATTCATCGGGAAGTAAACGTAGGATGGGTGGAGCGCAGCGCAACCCATCACTCACTTGCGGCATTGCCGATGGGTTACGCTGCGCTCCACCCATCCTACAACCCCGCGGTATCATTACACTCACAATCAGAAAGTTTCAAGAGGACAAACCATGAAGATGAAATTGCTCGCCATCGCGGTGTTTACTCTTTTCGCAAGTGCTGCCAACGCGCAACAGTATCCCAACCGCCAGATACGCCTGATCACGCCGTTTCCGCCGGGCGCGACCACCGATGCGCTGTCGCGCATCATCAGTCAGAAAATGGGCGAGGCTTGGGGGCAAACCGTACTGGTGGACAACCGAGCCGGCGCCACCGGCATGATAGGCACCGACCTCGCTGCTAAGTCAGCACCCGACGGCTATACGCTGGTCAATGTGATCAGCAGTCATCTGGTGCACAAACATCTGTTCAAGAAAGTGCCGTTCGACGCACTGGCGGATTTCGAGGCCATCATTCATCTCGCGCGCGTCACCAACATCCTCGTCGTGCATCCGTCGGTACCTGCGCGCAGCGTGAAGGAATTTGTCGATTTCGCCAAGGCGCGCAAGGGCCAACTGGTTTACGGCACGTCCGGCACCGGCAGTTCCAATCATCTGTCAGCGGAAATGTTCAAGCAAGCCGCCGGCATCCAGATGGAACATATCCCCTACAAAGGCGGCGCGCCCGCGGTGACCGATCTCATCGGCGGACAAATCCCGGTGATGATGGCGAGCTTTCTCACCGGCTCGCCGCACGCACGCTCGGGCAAGGTGCGCGGCATTTTCGTCACCAGCAACGCGCGTCAAAAACTGATGCCCGACCTGCCCACGCTCAAGGAATCCGGCTATCCGGCCTTCGAGGCCGACGAATGGTGGGGCATCCTCGCGCCCGCGGGCACGCCGAAAGACATCGTCACCAGGCTCAACACAGAGATCATCCGCATCTTCGCCCTGCCCGATGTCAAAGAGCGGATCGCAGCCCTCGGCATCGACTACATCGGCAGCACGCCCGAGGGCTTCACCAAATACATGCGCGACGAATCGGTGAAGTGGGAGAAAGTGATCAAGGCGGCGGGGATCAAACCTGAGGGTTGATGCCTTGTAGGCCGGAACGCGCAGCGATTCCGACAAATATTTGAATTGCCATCACCGCCTGTCGGAACCGCAGTACGTTCCGACCTACGATTTCTGCATCTATTGTTGCTGAAAACTGCCCCCAACCAGCGTGTCATTCCCGCGCAGGCGGGAATCCATGCTCAATCCCAAGGGACACCGTGTTATGGGTTCCCGCCTGCGCGGGAACGACAGGCGAAGTGGTGTTGCCCCTTCACCCTTCACCCTTCACGCATACACGAATCATCACACCATCGCATACCCGCCATTCACACTAAGTATCTGTCCGGTAACATGCCGCGCCAGATCGGATGCCAGGTACAACACGGTGTTGCTCACATCTTCCGGCTCGCCGATGCGCCGCAGCGGATAATTGCGGCGTATCTTTTCCTCGCGCTCGGCGACTCGTTCCGCGCCGAGTTTTTCGCGCAGCTTGTCGAGTGCCGCATTGCGCATGGGTGAGTTGGTGGCCGCGGGCGACACGGCGTTGACATTGATGTTGTAGCGCCCGACTTCGCGCGCGATGGAGCGCGTGAACGAGATCACGCCGCCCTTGGCGGTGGAATAATTCACTTCGCGCTCCTGGCCTATTCTGGCAGCGTCGGTGACGATGTTGATGACCTTGCCGTACTTGCGCGTGACCATGCCCGGCAGCACGGCGCGCGTGCAGTGCATGGTGCCGTAGAGGATGACCTTGATTTCCTTGTCGCAGTCCTCGGGTTTGGTTTCGAGGTACAGCGCATGCGCGATCAGCACCGCGGCGTTGTTGACGAGGATATCCACGCCGCCGAGTTCGGTTTCCAGTTTTTTCACCAGCGCGTTGACCGCATCGAGTTGCGTGATGTCGCAGGGCGCGGCGACCGCCGTGCCGCCAGCTTCACGCACCAACGCCAGCGTCTCGTCGATGCCCTTTGCATTCACGTCGTTCACCGCGACTTTTGCGCCCTCGCGCGCGAACGCAACCGCCATTGTTTGCCCCATGCCGCTGCCGCTGCCGGTGATCAGAACTACTTTATCTTTGAGATTGAGATTCATGAATTTTACCGTAAGTATTTGTTTTAATTTAATATTTTATACAGCGTTCGCTCGTATTGCAGTGAGCGCCGAGCCATTGCCGAAGCCGCGAACCGCATCGAACAAGCCTCGCGTGCGCGCACCCAGGCGGTCTTCGTTAAGCCCACTGAACTTCGCCCACATATCGTCCCACGTCAGCGGATTGCCGGGGTGCCCTTTCGCCACCGCTACTTCCTCGATCAGTATTTCACCATTCGCACGTTCAACCGTAACGCGCGCCGAGGCAAACCCCATGTCGGACGCGGCATGCACATATACCTTGCTTGCATATGCAAGTGCTGCTTCGTCACGCCGCCATGGCTCGCGAAAATCCGCCGCTGACAGCGTGCGCCCGCGCAACGCCAGTGCGATGCAGTATTTCATATCAAATTTACCTTCAAGCGGTGTCGCGGGCGCACCGGATTTTTCGCCGGTGACTTGCAGTGCCAATGCGCCGACATCGGCGCGTATCGACTTCACCTCGCCATCATTCAGTTGTTTAGCCATTGAGCGCGCGGCATCGATCGCCGGGTGCGTGAGATGGCACGACGCATACGGCTTGAAGCTGTTGTTGAGTATTTCCCAGCCGCTGAAATCCGCCGGTTGGATACGCGCGGATTTATCCTGCACCACCGCGCCGTCGAGTCCGCCGCCGGGTTCCAGCAAATTCGTTGCCGCGTGAAACCCGCCCGCCGCAAGCTGCGCCGACAACACGCCATCCATCGCCGCCTTGCCGGCGTGAAACGGTTTGGCCATGGTGCCGAACGACGCGGTGAGTCCTGCCGTTTGCGTCGCCGCCGCGCCCAGCGCATGCAATGTTTGTTCTTCGTTTAGCTTCAGCAGCGCAGCACTTGCAGCGGCAGCGCCGATGCGTCCGAACACACCCGTACTGTGCCAGCCGCGTGCAGTCACCGCCTCGCCCATGCCGTAACCCGCGCGGCAAGCGGTCTCGAAGCCGGTGATGTACGCCGCGAGCATTTCGGATTCGGTGGCGCCGGTTTCTTCTCCCAGTGCCAACGTCGCGGCCCACACCGGCGCGCTGGTGTGCGTGATAGCCTTCACATAGGTGTCGTCAAAATCCAGGCAATGCGCCAGCGTGCCGTTGGCGAGCGCGGCAAAGGGTGCGGCCGCATTGCCTTTGCCGAAGATTACGGTGGATTTACCCTGACTCTTCCACCCCGCCGCGGTTTCGCGCACCACGCGGCCTGCGTCTTCGTCGTGCGCGCCGAGTGCGACGCCCAGCCAATCGGCAAGACACATGCGCGCGGCATCCAGCACCTCCGGCGGCAGCTCGCGTGTACGCATGCCGGTGATGAAGGCCGCGAGTTTGCGGCCATTGGCGTTTTTGTCAGTGGTCATTTGATCCTCGTTGCGTAATGCGCAGCGCTCATCTTGCCGCGTGCCCGCGCTGCTGTCCAATATGAAACAGTGTCGTTCACTATCTGGATGACCGCACCGCTGCGCGTGAGCTGCGGTATCCTACTGCACATGCAAAAAATGCTTCTATCCTGCGCTATCGCGCTTTTCATGCCAAGCGTCAGCGCGGCGCAGTCTTACCCGTCGAAAGCCATTCGTTTCGTGGTACCGTTTCCGCCAGGCGGCCCGCTGGATATCTCTGCGCGCGCCATCGGTCAGAAGTTAACGGAAGTGTGGATGCAGCCGGTCATCATCGACAATCGCCCCGGCGCGGGCGGCAACATCGGTGCGGATAACGTCGCGAAAAGCGCGCCCGACGGCTACAGCATCCTGATGGGTGCTACGAGCACGCACGCAATCAATCCCAATCTGTATGCGAAGATGCCCTACGATGCGCTGCGCGATTTCGCGCCCATCACGCTGGTGACCACGGTGCCCAACGTGCTGGTGGTGCATCCATCGGTGCCGGCGAAAAATGTGCGCGAGTTGATTGCGCTTGCCAAGGCGCGGCCTAGACAACTTAATTTTGCCTCGGGCAGCACCGGCAGTACCGGCCACCTTGCCGGTGAGCTATTCAAGACCATGGCCGGCGTGGATATGGTGCATGTGCCGTACAAGGGTGCCGCGCCCGCGGTCACTGATCTCATCGCCGGGCATGTGTCGCTGATGTTCGACAATCTCGCCTCCGCGCTGCCGCAGATCAAGAGCGGCCGCACACGCGCGCTGGCCGTCACCACGCTTGCGCGCTCGGCGAACGTGCCCGAGATACCCACCATCGACGAATCCGGCCTAAAAGGTTTTGACCTCACCACCTGGTTCGGCGTATTCGCCCCCGCGGGCGTGCCGCCCACGACGCTCGGCGCGCTGCATCGCGAAATCACCCGCGCGCTCGATTCCGCTGATTTGCGCAGCCGCCTCGCGGCCATCGGCGCGCTACCCACGCCCAACACGCCCGAGGCATTCGCCGCGTTCATCAGGGTGGAGCACGCCAAGTACGCAAGAGTCATCAAGGCATCCGGCGCGCGTGCGGATTGACACGCAACGAGAATAATTTTTAAGGAGCACATTATGCGTACAGAAGGCGGACGGGAAAGCGATAACGTCGAGGACAGGCGCGGCGAATCCGGCGGAGGCGGAGGCGGTGGTGGCGGACGCGGGCTGGCGGGCGGCGGCATCGGCGTGGTGGTGATCGCCTTGATGGCGATGTTTTTTGGTGTCGATCCATCGATGGTGCTGGGCTTGCTTGGTGGCGGTAGCGGTGGCGGACAAAGCCCCACTGCGCAAGTTTCGCAGCAAGCGCCCGCGCAGCGCCCGCCGGCGCAAGACGCGCAAGCGAAGTTTGTCTCCATCGTGCTCGCCGACACCGAGGACACCTGGAACGTGTTGTTCAAGCAAAGCGGCTCGAAGTATCAGGAACCCAAGCTGGTGTTGTTTCGCGGCTCGGTGCAGTCGGCGTGCGGCCATGCGAAAGCCGCGATGGGGCCGTTTTATTGCCCCGGCGACCACAAGGTTTACATCGATCTGTCGTTCTTCGATGATCTGCAAAAGCGCTTCAAGGCGCCGGGCGACTTCGCGCAGGCATATGTGGTGGCGCACGAGATCGGCCACCACGTGCAGAATCTGCTCGGCATTTCCGACAAGGTGCATCAGGCGCGCCAGCGTGTGTCCGAAGCCGAATACAACAAATTGTCGGTGCGCCTTGAGTTACAGGCCGATTGCCTCGCGGGCATCTGGGCGCATCACGCAAACCGTACACGCAAAATTCTCGAATCCGGCGACATCGAGGAAGCCATGGCCGCCGCCACCGCCATCGGCGACGACCGTTTGCAGATGCAAGCACGCGGCTTCGTCACGCCGGAATCATTCAGCCACGGTACCTCGGCGCAACGCGTGCGCTGGTTCCGCCGCGGGCTCGAATCAGGCCAGGTCGCGCAGTGCAATACGTTTCAGGCGCGCGAGTTGTAGTTACTTTTGCTGCAATATCCAGCCGACGAGCTGCGCCACGTCGGCGTCGGACAGGCTGGCATTCGGCGGCATGGGTACCGCGCCCCACACACCCGCGCCGCCTGCCTTTATTTTTTTCGCTAGCACGCCAGTAGCGTTTCCGTCGGCGGCATATCTCGCAGCCACTTCGGTGAAAGACGGCCCAACCAGGCGCTTGTCACGCTGATGGCAGGCGGTGCATGCGTTCGCGGCCAGCAGGCGCGACACCGCGTCGCCGGATTCGGCGGGCGCGGAAGCCTCAGCCGCCAGAGGGGCGCTGTCGCGGTTGTAGTATGTCGCGAGGTATTCGAGTATCGGCGGAATTTCCTCGGGCTTGATCGGCGCGCCGCGCTCGATCATGTTCTTGATGTTGAATTCCCACTCGCCGCGCGAAAGCTTGGTGCGCGTGATGTGCTGTGCATCGTGACACAGCACGCATTTTTCCGTGGTGATTTCAACACCCTTGCCCGGCATCAAGGTGCGCGGCGGTTCGGCGTCCTGCGCCAGCGTCAACGGAATGCCGGCGGCGATCAGCACTGCGGCGCATGCCGTCAAGAACGCACGCATCACGCCTCGACCATGAAACCCACGCGGTGAATGCTGTTCCAGTAATAGCCCAGCGGGTTCCAGGTGGCGGTTATCGGCTGCACATTGCCGCGGTCGTCGGCCGCGCGCGCTAGCACGGTGACGAACCCGCCGCGTTTGGGCCAGTACTCGTGGCTGAAGATACGCCACGCATATTTATCGGCGCCGCTGTTGATCGCGGCGCGCTGCCAGCTCACGCCTTCGTCGTATGAAACATCCACCCGGTCGATGACGCCCTCGCCCACCCACGCGCGGCCCTCGATCAACACCGGCTGGCCCACCTTGAACGCGGTATTCGGCGCGGGGTGCGTGATCATCGATTTCACCGGCCAGGCTTCAGTGACCAGCGCATTGGGCGGCATTTTTTCGCCGGGTTTCACCGGCGTGCGCGGTATGCGGTAACTGCTGTCCATGTACGTGCCCTTGAACGGCGCGTCGAGCACGCTCAGCGTGTGCAGCCACTTGGTCGATGCGGAGCCGGCCCAGCCCGGCACGAGCAAACGCAGAGGATAGCCGTGAATTTTCGGCAGCGGGCCATCATTCATGCCGAGCACCACCAGCGTGTGCTCTTCCATCGCCTTCGACATGGGTATCGAACGAATCACCGGCGCCACGGTGGCGATCACACCAAAGTCGCCGCCCTGCCCCGCTACATGCGCCGCACCAGCCTTCACGCCCGCGGCTTGCAGCACATCGCGCAGCCGCACGCCGTTCCACACCGGGCAACCCATGCCGCCGGTCACCGGCCATGGCGTGCCGCTGGGCCGCGGCACAAACCCGGTGCGCCCGGAGCCCGCGCATTCCAGCATGGCTTGCGTGCGCACTTGCCGAAAATTCTTCTTAAGCTCGTCTATCGAGAAGCTCACTTCACGATCCACCAGCCCCTCGATCGTCAGGCGATGTTTTGACGCGTCGATATCCGGCGTCAACAAATTGTTGCGCACGAACATGCGGTCGTTCGGCGTAGCCGCGAAGTGATGAAACTCGGCGGTCACGCTGGCGGTCAGCGGGCGGTCCGAATGCGGCTGCATGCCGGAGAATTTTTCGCTCATCACCGCGCTATTGGGTATAGCCCCCGCCGCATCGGGTGGCGCCGTTTGCGCGAACACGACGTGCGGATTAGTCACCGAAGCGAGCATTGCACCGGCGCCTGCAACCCGTTCCAGAAATTGACGGCGCGCGGCTGTATTCACGACTTCTTCCACAGTAGGTTTACTCATGACGCCTCTTGAAATAGTTGTTAATTATCAATTACTTACAGTCATGCAGCCGTGCGCACCGGCCCGCGCGAGCCTATCGCCGGATACGGGTGCAGCATGTTCAGCGCGATGCTCTGGCCGGCCGTTTGCACGATGCGCACATGCTCGCGCTTGAATTCGCGCGCGTGTTGCAGGCCGCACGAGTGCGCGATCATGTCGATTTCCTTGTTCATGTTCGTCGCGTAGTTCGCCACGCGCAGAAATTTCTCTTCGACCACGAGGCCGCGCTGCAAACGCTTGTTGTGCGTGGTTACCCCCGTCGGACACGTATTCTGATGGCAACGCAGCGCCTGGATGCAGCCCAGCGCAAACATGAAGCCGCGCGCGGTATTGATGTAATCCGCGCCCACGCACAGCGCCCAAGCCGCATTTGCGGACGTGACCAGCTTGCCCGCCGCGATCACGCGGATGCGGCCCTTCAGATCGCTTTGAATCAAACTATCGACCACGCGCGGCAGCGCTTCGGCGATCGGCAATGCCATGTGATCCATCAGCGTCTGGGGTGCTGCGCCACTGCCGCCCTCGGAGCCGTCAATCGCCAGGAAATCCGGCGCGTATTCGCGGCCGCGGCGCAGAATGGCTTCGCATAACTCGTTGGTAAATTCCCAGCCGCCGATCGCGGTTTTCACCCCCACCGGCCGGCCGGTGAGCTCGCGCATATAGGCGATCTTGTCGAGCAGTTGGTCCACGTTGGCGATATCGCGATGGCGGTTGGGGCTGATTGAATCCTGCCCCACGGGGATGCCGCGCACGCGCGCGATTTCCTCGGTGACTTTCGCGCCCGGCAACACGCCGCCCTTGCCCGGCTTCGCGCCCTGTGAAAGCTTGATCTCGAACGCCTTCACCACCTTGGCGAGTTCCTTTACTTTCTCCGGCGACAGATTGCCCTCGGCATCGCGCATGCCGTACTTGGCGGTGCCCATCTGCATGATGATGTCGCAGCCGCCTTCGAGGTGAAACGGCGACAGGCCGCCCTCGCCGGTGTCCATCCAGCAGCCCGCTTGCGCCGCGCCGCGCGACAGCGCGCGCACCGCCGGCTCGGAGATCGCGCCGAAACTCATGCCACTGACGTTGACGATTGATTTCGCCTCGAACGGAAACTTGCAATAGCCCTCGCCCATGGTCAGCGGCGGGGTGGGTAAATGGTCTTCTTCAAGTATCGGGTATGGGTGATTCACGAACAATATTGAACCTGGTGCGCGCTGATCGTTGGTGGAGCCGAACGCGATGATGCCGCCCTCGCCCTTGGCCTCCTTGTAGACCCAACCGCGCGTGGCGCGATTGAAGGGCATTTCATCGCGGTCGCCGGCGAAAAAATATTGCCTGAAATACTCACCGAGATCCTCGAAGAAATACCGCAGCCGCCCGATCAACGGATAATTACGCAGCACCGTGTGCTTCTTTTGCGTGACATCCTGAATAATCGCGACAATCAGCCACGCAATAATTCCAAAAGCGAGCAATGTGCCCAGTCCGTATGAAACCACGCTCACCATGCTTTCCATTCCCATTGCGTTCTCCCCAAGGCTGATATGGCTGATAAAATCAGCCAGCTAAATATAGAGCAAAATCATGAGTCTGGCATCCGAAATCGAACGCAACGTAGCCGCCGCGCTGGCCGAGGACGTGGGCAGCGGCGATTGGACCGCCCGGCTGACGCCGCAAGACGCCCGCGCGCGCGCCACCGTCATCAGCCGCGCGCAAGCCGTGATCGCGGGCCGCCCATGGTTTGACGCGGTGTTTCAAAAACTCGACGCCGCGGTAAAAATCACCTGGCACGTGGACGAAGGTGCCGAGGCCGCGCCCAGTACGCGCCTGTGCACGCTTGAAGGCAACGCGCGCGCGCTGCTCACCGGCGAGCGCACCGCGCTCAATTTCCTGCAAACCCTGACGGCGGTGGCCACCACGACCCAGCACCACGTGCGCGCGGCGGCGGGCAACAAGGCCGTGATCATCGACACTCGCAAGACGCTGCCGGGGCTGCGCGTGGCGCAAAAATACGCGGTCAAAATGGGCGGCGGCGGCAATCACCGCATGGGGCTGTTTGACGCGATGCTGATCAAGGAAAACCACATCGCCGCGGCGGGCGGCATCACCGCCGCGCTCACCGAGGCGCGCCGCATCGCGCCGCCGCAAGTGTGGATACAGATCGAGGTCGAAACGCTGGATCAGTTGCGCGAAGCGCTGGCGGCGGGCGCCACCATGATCTTGCTCGATAACATGACAACCGCGCAGATGTGCGAGGCGGTCAATATCGCCGCTGGCCGCGCCAAGCTTGAAGCCTCCGGCGGCATCACGCTGGAAAACCTGCGTGCCATCGCCGAAACCGGGGTTGATCGCATTTCCATCGGCGCGCTGACCAAGGATGTGAAGGCAGCCGACCTGTCGATGCGTTTTGAGGCTTGATCAGACTCCGGCGCCCGGCACCCAGCGTTTGAGCACATTGGCCAGCGTGTCGCTGGTAAACGGCTTGGTGACGTAATCGTCCATTGACGCTTTCAGGCAGGTCTCGCGGTCGCCTTCCATCGCGTTTGCCGTTTGCGCGACGATGATGCGGTGTGTCGATCCGCCGCGCTCCATCGCGCGTATTGCGGCCGTCGCCGCGAATCCGTCCATGTTCGGCATGTGGCAGTCCATCAATATCAGATCGAATTCCCGCCGCGACGCAAATTCGACCGCTTCGGCGCCGTCCGCGGCCACCGTTACCGTGCAGCCCAGTTTTTGCAGCATGCGGGTCGCCACCGTTTGATTAACTTTATTGTCCTCGGCCAACAGCACATGCACCACGCTTGTTCTCCTTTCCTGCTTGGCTGATTCGCCGGCGGCAAGCGCGGCCTGTGCGTTATCTTCGGGCGCCACGGTTGTTCCGGCGGCCACCGCTACCGTAAAACTGAACTTGCTGCCTTTACCGGGCACGCTTTCCACCTGTAACTCGCCGCCCATCAATTCCACCAACTTGCGTGAAATCGTCAAACCCAGACCCGTGCCGCCGAAGCGGCGCGTGGTGCTCGCGTCTTCCTGTGAAAACGGATTGAATATCTTGTCGATGGCTTCCTTGGCGATGCCGATGCCGGTGTCTTGCACATCGAAGCGCAACAGGAGACCTGCTTCCTCGCGGCTCGCCACGCACACCGCGACATGCACGCCGCCCTCCAGCGTGAACTTGATCGCGTTGGCGACAATATTGGACAGCGCCTGGCCGATGCGCACCGGATCGCCGATGATAATTTGCGGCACGTCGGGGGCGATCTCCCTGGTCAATTTCAGGTTGCGCTCGCGCGCGGACGCCGCGAACAACTGGGCAATCGCCGAAACTCTCGAACGCACGTCGAACGCGGTTTTCTCGATCTCGCTCTCCCGCCTCGATCTTGGAGAAGTCCAGAATGTCGTTGATGATCTTGAGCAGCGCCACGCCCGACAGCTTGAGCGTGTCGAGGTAGTCGCGCTGCTCGCCGTCCAGCGGCGTCGCGTAGAGCAGACTGCTCATACCAAGCACGCCGTTCATCGGTGTGCGGATTTCATGACTCATGTTGGCGAGGAATTGCGAGCGCGCGCGCATCGCGGTCTCGGCCTGATCCCTGGCGAGGATCAGGTTTTCCTCGGTGCGCTTGAGCGCCGAAATATCGGTGAACGTGGTGATGATGCCGCTCACCTCGCCCGCCTGATTGGAATAAGCGGACTTGGTGATGATGCAATGTATCCGCCGCCCGCTCGGCGAGACTATCGTGCGCTCGATCTGATGCGTGCCGGGATTTAGCAGCAGATTGCGCTCGGCTTTCTCCACTTGCGCGGCAAATTCGCTGCGATGCGCTTCCAGCGGGCGATTCAGAATGTCCTCGCGCCGCACTTCAAACAGCCTCTCGTATGCGCTGTTGCAACTGGTCAATTGCAGGTTCTTGTCCTTGACCACGGTGGGCGCGGGTGACGCGTCCAGCAATATATTGGTGAGCCGCGCTTGCTCCTCGGCCGCACGCTCCGCTTTTTTCAGTCCGCTGATATCGCTATAGGTGGTGACGATGCCGCCCACGGCGCCGGCGGCGTCCATATAGGTCGATTTGGTGATGACGCAATACACCTCGCACTGGTCCGCCGCGAGCAGCGTGTGCTCGAACTGGCGCGTGCCCGGGCTTGCGAGCAATTCCAGTTCGATGTTTTCGATGAGCGAGACCGTGCGGCCATCATGCTGCGCGCGCATCTCGCGGTTGATCACGTCCTCGCGGCGCACGCCGAACAGTTTCTCGTATGCGGCGTTGACATAGGTGATCTTGCGCTGACTATCCTTCACCATCATCGGCGCAGGCGAGGATTCCAGTATGGCGTTGGTGAAGCGCAATTGCTCTTCCACCCTGGTTTCGGCCTCCTTGAGATCCGTAACGTCGGTGTGAGCGGTGATGAATCCGGTGACATCGCCTTTCTCATCGCAGATCGGCGCCTTGGTAATGACAAAATGTCTAAGGCTGCCGTCTTTCGACGTCCTGGTCTGAGTGAAGACGCGCGCGCCGGGATTGGCGATCAACTGATCCTCGATTTCGTGAATTTCGCGTGCAAGGTCTCCCATGGTCTGAAACGCGGTCGTGCCCAGTAATGCGCCACGCTCGATACCGAATTCGCGTTCATGGGCGGTATTAACACGCACAAGGCGATGCTCCCGGTCCTTAACCGTTATCGGGCCCGGCAGTGAATCCAGCAGCGTCTCGGTGAAACGCAGCATGTCCTGCAAACGTTTTTCAGAAAGCTTATGCGAAGTGATGTTGCGCGCGGCGCCGCGGTATCCGCTAAAGCGGTTGTTTTCATCAAGCACCGGATTGCCGCTCACACTGACATAGATGAGGCTGCCCTCCCGCCCCATATAACTGAACTCGAAGTCACGCAGCGGTTCGTGCGCATGGAGTATCCGGTCATGCTCGATCCACAGCGGCGACCGCGGGTCGCCGCCAAATGCCTCGCAGCGTGTCTTGCCGATGAATTGGCGCGTATCCCGCCCGGTGGCATGCGCCACACTGCTGGAAATCTGCGTGAAGCGGTGTTGCGCGTCCTGCTCCCAGTACCAGTCCGACGAAACTTCCGTGAGGCTGCGAAAACGCGCCACGCTGATTTTCAATACGCGCTGCGTGGCTTGATGTTCCGCGACCAGACTTTTTATCAGATCGGCCAATTCATCGAGAGAATGCCCGGCGTTTCCGGTTGGCGTCCTGCCCAGCGAATACAACAGTTGATTGGCGACTACGATCATGGAGCCGATCACCGCGCGCTGTTTTTTCGAGTCCTCCAGCAGCCGCTCGTTCGTCAACGACAACTCATCGGAACTCAACATCAAGCTGCGATTGCGCAGCTCCAGATCGCGATCGGATTGCTCGTAGCTGCCTGAAACCGCCTCGAACAATGGTTTAAGCCCGCGCAGCGCGGCGGCGTGCTTCGCGTCCACGTCCTTGCCATCAGCCGCGCACGCCGCGAATTGCAGAAAAGACTCGAGGTCGTTATCCGCGGAAAGGCCGAGCAAACGGCGTAGTTGACGTGCGAGCAGCGGTTGCATCAACGTTCAAGCGGCAATTCAGGGAACGAGCGCACGAAAGAGGAGCGGCAAGCATACAGCGGATATGCGGTTAGAGTGGGCGTGCCAGCCGCGCGAGTATTCACTGTGCGAACAATTCCTATCGCCTGCCATTAAATTTATGTAAGTTATTGTTTTTATTATGTGGCAGATTTGTTTCTCTGCCACGCACGACGCTTCAGGTGCAATGACGTTCGATAAAACGTTTCACCGCATGCGCCTCGGCATTCATGGTCTCAAAGCGCTGCGGCAGATTTTCAAGACCGCGCACCGCCGCCGGACACTCAGGCTCGACACCAAGCGCTTCGCGCACGGTATCGGCGAATTTCACCGGCTGCGCGGTTTCAAGACAAATCAGCGGAATATCTTTCTCGCGATGTTCCAGCGCCACCTTGATGCCATCGGCCGTGTGCGTATCGATCATCACGCCGTAGCGCTGATGAACAAGGCGCATGGTGGCGATGCGATCGGCGTGCGCGCTGGAACCGGACACGAATCCGGACGCGCGCAGCTTTGCCATCAAAGGTGATTCCGTAAGACTGAAGCCGCCTTCGCGCTCAACCGCCTGCCACAACGCACGCAACTCGGCGCTGTCGCGGCCCACCAGGTCGAAAACAAAACGCTCGAAATTTGACGCTTTTGAAATATCCATCGACGGACTGGAAGTCTGCATCACCTCGGCGGAAGCGCGCGGACGATAACGCCCGCCGCGGAAAAATTCATCCAGCACGTTGTTCTCATTGCTGGCGAGAATGAGATGGCGCACCGGCAAGCCCATCCTGCGCGCGATGTGCCCGGCGAGTATGTTGCCGAAATTACCCGAAGGCACCGCGAACGACACCTGCTCGCTGTCGGACTTGGTCGCGGCAAAATAGCCCTTGAAGTAATACACGATCTGCGCCGCGACACGCGCCCAGTTGATCGAATTCACCGTGCCAATGTGATAACGCGGCTTGAACGCCTCGTCATTCGACACTTGCTTGACGATATCCTGGCAATCGTCGAACACGCCGCGAATCGCGATGTTGAAAATGTTCGGATCAGCCAGCGAAAACATCTGCGCCGTCTGAAAGCGGCTCATCTTGCCCAAGGGGGATAACATGAAAACACGCACGCCACGCTTGCCACGCATCGCGTACTCGGCGGCCGAACCGGTGTCACCCGAAGTCGCACCGAGAATATTCAACTCACCCTTGCTCTCGGCCAGCACATATTCGAACAGGTTGCCCAGCAATTGCAACGCCACATCCTTGAACGCCAGCGTCGGCCCGTTGGATAGTTGCAGCAGGTGTAAACCCGGTTCCAGCGTTTTAAGCGGCGTGATTTCGGCGCTGCCGAACACCTGCGCGGTGTAGGTGGCGTCGATAATGCGCTTTAAGTCAGCAGGCGGAATGTCATCGATATAAGGCGAGAGAATCTCGAACGCGAGGCTGGGGTAATCAAGTTTGCGCAGCCGCGCGAGGTCCGCGCCCGTGAATTGCGGATACGATTCCGGCATTGCCAGCCCGCCATCGGTGGCCAAGCCTTCAAGCAGAATTTCGCGGAAGGTGTGCGGCGTCATATTGCCGCGCGTCGAAACATAGCGCATCAGCGCCTCGAATCTCCCCTCTCCCGTTGGGAGAGGGGCCGGGGGTGAGGGAAACTACAATCCACGCATTTCACACACACCATCACTGATCCAACGTCTCAAGCCGTATCCGCGTCACCGCGCCCGCCACCACCGGCAGCGCCTCGATTTTCGTGATGGCGGCATTCACATGCTTTTCAACCGTCTGGTGCGTGAGCATGATGATGTTGACTTGATCTTCGCCCGCGTGCGGCTCTTTTTGCACCATGGCATCAATCGAGATGCCGAGGTCGGCGAGGATGCGCGTGATGTCGGCGAGCACGCCGGGTTTGTCCTGCACGCGCATGCGCAGGTAGTACGAAGTCTCGACTTCGCCCATGGGCAAAATCGGCACGTTCGACAATTGATCGGGCTGGAACGCGAGATGCGGCACGCGGTGCTCGGGGTCTGCGGTCATGGTGCGCGCGACGTCAATCAGATCAGCCACCACGGCCGACGCCGTCGGCTCCGCACCCGCGCCCGCGCCGTAGTACATGGTCTGCCCCACGGCGTCGCCTTTCACCAAAATTGCATTCATCACGCCTTCGACATTCGCGATCAGCCTGCGCGTGGGGATCAGCGTCGGATGCACCCTTAACTCGATGCCGTTCGGCTTGCGGCGTGTGATGCCCAGCAGCTTGATGCGGTAGCCGAGTTCCTCGGCGTAACGGATATCTTCACGCGTGAGTTTTGAAATCCCCTCCGTATACGCCGACGCAAACTGCATTGGTATGCCGAAACCAATCGCCGCCATGATGGTGAGCTTGTGCGCGGCATCGACACCTTCGATGTCGAAGGTCGGATCGGCCTCGGCGTAACCCAGTTGTTGCGCCTGCTTCAACACGTCGTTAAAGCTCGCGCCCTTGTCGCGCATCTCGGACAAAATAAAATTCGACGTGCCGTTGATGATGCCCGCGATCCACTCGATGCGATTTGCCGCGAGGCCTTCGCGCAATGATTTGATGATGGGCACGCCGCCCGCCACCGCCGCCTCGAACGCGACCATCACGCCTTTCTTTTGCGCGGCGGCGAAAATCTCGTTGCCATGCTGCGCGAGCAAGGCCTTGTTCGCGGTGACTACGTGTTTGCCATTTGAAATCGCCTTTAAAATCAATTGCTTGGAAACACCCGTGCCGCCGATCAACTCGACCACGATGTCGATGTCGGGGTTATCCACCACCGCGAACGCGTCGTCGATGACTTTCGCGCGGCCCTGCACAATGCTGTTGGCGCGCGCGAGGTCTTTGTCGGCAACCACGCTGATCGCAATCGCCACGCCCGAGCGGCGCGAGATTTCCGCGCGGTTGCGTTCGAGCACGGCAAACGTGCCGCCGCCGACCGTGCCGATGCCAAGTAAACCTACGTTAATGGGCTTCACAGCAAACCATCCTTGCGAAACATTTCCTTAATTCCCCTTACTGCCTGTCTGGTCCGCGCCTCATTCTCGATCATGGCAAAACGCACGTGCCCGTCGCCATAGTGTCCGAAGCCCGTGCCCGGCGCGACGGCGATCTTCGCGTCAGTCAACAATTTCTTTGAAAATTCCAGCGAGCCTATTTTCTTGTAGGCATCCGGTATCGGCGCCCACACGTACATGGTGGCCTTCGGAATATCCACCATCCAGCCCGCCTGATGCAGCCCGGCGCACAGCACGTCGCGCCGGTTCTGATAGGTTTGCCGCACTTCCTCGACACACTCCTGCGGGCCTTCGAGCGCGATGATCGACGCCACTTGTATCGGCGTAAACATGCCGTAGTCGTGATAACTCTTCATGCGGCCCAGCGCCGTCACCAGCTCTCGGTTGCCGACCATGTACCCCACGCGCCAGCCGGCCATGTTGTAACTCTTGGACATGGTGAAAAATTCCACCGCGACTTCCTTCGCGCCCGGCACTTCAAGTATCGATGGCGCACGATAACCATCGAACACGATGTCGGCGTAGGCAAGATCATGCACCACGTAAATATTGTGCTCACGCGCAATCGCAATCAGCCTCTCGAAGAACGCCAGATCGACGCATTGCGTGGTAGGATTGCTGGGAAAATTCACGATCAACATCTTCGGCTTCGGATACGTGTCGCGTATCGCGCCTTCGAGCGCCTCGAAGAAATCGATGTCGGCCTGCATCGGCACGTGATGTATATCCGCGCCCGCGATCACCGGCCCGTAGATGTGTATCGGGTAGCTTGGGTTCGGCACCAGCACGATGTCGCCGCGCTCGAGCGTTGCCAGCGCAAGGTGCGCAATGCCTTCCTTGGAGCCTATCGTAACAATCGCCTCGCTATCGGGATCGAGTTCAACCGCGTAACGCCGCTTGTACCAATTGCAGATCGCCAGCCGCAGGCGGTGGATGCCCTTGGACACCGAGTACCCATGCGTGTCGGGCCGCTGCACCGACTCGACGAGCTTATCGACGATGTGTTGCGGCGTGGGGCCATCCGGGTTGCCCATGCTGAAATCGATGACATCCTCGCCGCGGCGCCGTGCAGCCAGCTTGAGTTCGCCGGTGACGTTGAACACATACGGCGGCAGGCGCTTGATTCTGGGGAAATCTTCCATGGGGTAGTCGCGTTAAATGTGCGGCAAGATGCGGCAGGTCATTGAATAAGCTTATAATTTTATAGAACCTCGCGTGTGCGGGCAAATTTATGATTGGTACTTCGCGTGAAACTTCATCTTGCGGGCGCGGCGGGCAACAACCTGTTCACCGGACACGGCGCGGGCTATGTCGCCGTCAATAATCAGCGTTACGAACGCGCGGTGGTGGTGACAGCCGAGGCGCTGCACCAGCCGTGGGCCATTGACGGGTTCGAGGATTTGAGCGCGGAGCACTTCAAATTTTTACTCACGCTGGAGCCGGAAATCGTCATTCTCGGCACCGGCGCGCGCCAGCGCTTTCCGCATCCCGCGCTGACCAAAGACCTCACCGCCGCGCGCATCGGCGTCGAGGTGATGGACACCGCCGCCGCCTGCCGCACCTACAACATCCTGATGACCGAAGGGCGCAAGGTTGTCGCCGCCGTGCTCGTGGCTTAAATCACGTGTCCAGCCCGCCCAAAACCCTCACATGCGCGACCACGCTGCGCCCCAAGGCGCTTAACGCGTAACCGCCTTCGAGCATGGAGACGATGCGGCCCTGCGCGTGCTGTTCGGCCACGGCCTTGAGTTTTGTCGTGATCCAGGTGTAATCGGCCTCGACGAAGTTCAGCATCGCCAATTCGTCCTCGCGATGCGCGTCGAATCCGGCCGAGATGAACAGCATCTGCGGCTTGAACGCCGAGAGCGCGGGCAGCCAGTGCTGCTCGACCGCCGCGCGAAATTCACGCCCGCCGCTGTGGGCGGCGAGCGGAATATTCACCATGCGCTGCGAGCGCGGCTGGGTGCCGCTGTATGGGTAGAACGGATGCTGAAAGGTTGACACCATCAGCACGCGCGGATCATCCTCGAAAATCTCTTCGGTGCCGTTGCCGTGATGCACGTCAAAATCGATGATAGCCACGCGTTCAAGTCCGTGATGATCCATTGCGTGCGCGGCGGCCACCGCCACGTTGTTATAGATGCAAAATCCCATCGCGCGGTCACGCACCGCGTGATGCCCCGGCGGGCGCACGCTGCAAAACGCGGATTGCGCCTTGCCCCCGATCACCATGTCGGTCGCCAGTACCGCGGCGCCCGCCGCGTGCAGCGCGGCATCCAGCGTGTGCGGATTCATCGCGGTGTCCGGATCCAGGTGCACAATGCCGCTCGCCGGCGCGGCTTCCTCCACCGCATCGAGGTAACCCGCCGCATGCACGCGTTCGAGCTGCTCGCGCGTGGTCTTGGGCGCTTCGGCCTGTTGCAAGTGATTGATGACGCCCGATGCGATCAATTGATCCTCGATTGCCGACAGCCGCGCGGGCTGTTCGGGATGATGCGCACCCATGTCGTGCAGCGCACACGCGCGATGCGTGATAAATACGGTGCTCAATTTCGGCTCCTGCGGAATCTGGTTGCGAAACAACTTCGTATAATACCGCCGAGTTGCACATTACTCCGCTGATCGTACGTTTTGGTCATATCATAAGTTATTGTTTTATAACGACTTTTTAAAATGCATAAACAAATAGAACAAGTAGTCAAACAAGTCGGCGGCATCATTCTGAGCAAGGAGCAGCAGATACAACTGGCCATCGCGTGCCTGCTCGCGCGCGGACACTTGCTGATCGAAGACATACCTGGAGTGGGCAAGACCACGCTCGCGCATGCGCTGGCATCATCACTGGGACTGAATTTTCAGCGCGTGCAATTCACCAGCGACTTGTTGCCCGCGGACGTGCTTGGCGTTTCGATTTACAGCCAGGACAGGGGCAAATTCGAGTTTCATCCGGGGCCAATTTTCTCGCAAGTGGTGCTCGCCGACGAAGTGAATCGCGCAACACCCAAGGCGCAGAGCGCATTACTCGAAGCGATGGAGGAACATCAAGTCACCATCGAGGGTGAAACACGCCATCTGCCCGAACCCTTCTTCGTGATCGCGACGCAAAATCCCTCCCACCAAATAGGCACCTTCCCACTGCCCGAATCGCAACTCGACCGCTTCCTGATGCGCATCGAACTCGGCTACCCGGACGCGGACGCCGAGCGCGCGCTGCTCAAAGGCGAGAGCCGGCGCGACCTTCTCGATAAACTGCAACCCTGCATGCAGCCCAAGGAACTACAGACGTTGCAAGCCGAAGCGCAGAAAATTCACACCTCCAATGCGCTGCTCGACTACGTGCAGGCGCTGGTCGCGCACACCCGCAAAAGCCCCGAGTACGTGGCCGGCATGTCGCCGCGCGCGGCATTGGCATTGGTGCACGCCGCGCGCGCGTGGTCGCTGATGGATGGCCGCGCGCACGTCGTGCCCGAAGACGTGCAAGCCGTGCTGCCCGGCGTGGTCGGCCACCGGCTGGGATCCACCGGCGATGCGGCGCGTTCGAGCAACGACATCGCCAGGCGTTTGATCGAGCAAGTGGCGATACCTTGAGCAATTTGGAGTGCGGGAGCTTGCTCCCGCTTTAGAAAGCGGCGGCAAGCCGCCGCACTCCAAATGATCAGCATCTGAATTTAATGTTCGCCACCCTCCAATCCCGCCTGACCACCTGGCTCTTCGCCGAGCGCGGCATCGAGGCCGGCACCATCGTGCTGGTGCGGCGGCGCATCTACATTCTGCCGACGCGGCCCGGATTTATCTTCGCGGTGGTGTTGATGATGATGCTGGCGGGTTCGATCAACTATCAATTGAGCCTGGGCTTTGCGCTGACGTTCATGCTGGTGGCGATGGCCTTCAACGCGATGTTGTACACGTTTCGCAATCTGGTACGGCTGCGTGTCAGCGCAGGACGCGCGCGCGCCGTATTTGCCGGCGAGCAGGCGCATTTCACCCTGCACGTTGAAAACCCCGAAGGTCCTGACCGTTATTCGATAGGTATCGCACGCGACCGCAAGAGCGAGCAAAACGCCGATTACGCCGATGTACCGGCGGGACGCACCGCGGCGCTGGGCGTGTCGATTCCGGCGGTGAAGCGCGGCTTGCTGCGTCCCGGACGCCTGATGTTATTCACACGTTATCCGCTGGGTTTGTATTTCTCGTGGTCGTACGTGCAACCCGACATGCAGTGCGTGGTGTATCCGCGCCCTGCTCCGCCCGGTGCGCCGTTGCCGCCCGCGCAAGCCACCAACGGCGTGGGCAGCGCCAGCGGCACCGGTCACGAAGACTTTGCCGGGCTGCGGCAATATCACACCGGCGATTCGCCGCGTCACATCGCATGGAAAGCAGCCGCGCGCGGGCAAGGCCTGCTCACCAAACAATTCAGCGGACAGGCGGCGAGCGAGTTGTGGCTGTCGTGGGAACAACTGCCGCCACGCATGGGCGTGGAAGAAAAACTCTCGCTGCTCGCGCGCTGGGTGCTCGACGCGCACGCGCTGGGCATGGCATTCGGCCTTGGATTACCCGACAACATCGTCGCCATCGCCAGCGGCGACGCGCAGCGCGAACGCTGCCTTGAAGCGCTCGCACTTTATCACTTGCCCGAATGTTGACCAGGGCCCTCAGCCTGCGCAGCACGCTGTGGGCATTGGTTGCGCTGGTGCTGGTGGCCGCGCCGCATGCGGAGCGCCTGCCATCGTGGCTGACAGCGCTGGCGGCCGCAATCTGCGTTTGGCGCATGTATCTCGCGCGCATGCGGCTGGATCTACCCTCGCGCTGGCTGCTGATTTCGATTGTGTTCGCGGCCGCCGCGGGCATTTATCTGCAATACCGCACGTTGTTCGGACGTGAAGCTGGTGTCGCACTGCTAGTGCTGATGGTCACGCTAAAACTCATGGAAACACGCACGCAGCGCGACGGCATGGTGCTGATTTTCATGAGCTACTTTCTGGTCATCACCAATTTTCTTTACTCGCAATCGATACCCACCGCGCTGTACCTGCTGGCCTGTGTGTGGTTCATCACGGCGGCGATGATCGGCCTGCAATACGTGCGCGAGCACGCCGGTTACCGCGCGCAACTGCGCGGCGCGGGCGTCATGCTGATGCAGGCCGCACCCCTGATGCTGGTGTTGTTTTTGTTGTTTCCGCGCGTGCAGGGCCCGCTGTGGGGCATGCCCGCGGATGCGTCGTCGAGCGTCACCGGCCTGTCGGAAACCATGTCGCCGGGCGCCATCAACAAGCTGGCGCTGTCGGATGAGGTGGCGTTTCGCGTCGCCTTCGATGGCGCCTTGCCGCGGCAGAACCAGCTTTACTGGCGCGGGCCGATCATGTGGGATTTTGACGGACGCACCTGGCGCGTCGCGCGCTTCGTTCGATCCTCGCTCAAGTACGATGCCGCGGATGCTCCGCTGCGTTATACGGTCACGCTCGAGCCGCACAATCAGCGCTGGCTGTTCGCGCTGGATTTGCCGGGCAAACTGCCGCCCAACGCCTCGACCACCAGCGACTTGCAGCTTATTTCGGCGACGCCAGTGAATAACCGCATGCGCTACGAAATGACGTCCTATCTCAAATACGAGTTCGGCAAAAATGACGAATCGTGGCAACGCGAACAGGCGCTGCGCCTGCCCTCCGGATTCAACCCGCGCACCATCGCGCACGCGAAGTCGCTGCGCGAGCGCTTCACCGATGATCAGGCGCTGGTGCAGGAAGTTCTCGCCACCTTCCGCCGCGAGAAATTCGTCTACACCCTCGAACCGCCACTGCTGGGCACGCACAGCGTCGACGAATTCCTGTTCGACACGCGCGCCGGATTTTGCGAGCACTATTCATCCTCCTTTGCCGTCCTGATGCGCGCGGCCGGCATACCGGCGCGCGTGGTCACCGGCTACCTCGGCGGCGAATTGAACCCGGTGGGCAGCTACATGATCGTGCGCCAGGCCGACGCCCACGCCTGGACGGAAATATGGCTCGCTGGCAAGGGCTGGATGCGCGTCGACCCCACGCAAACCGCCGCCCCCGCGCGCATCGAGTCCGGCCTTGCGGCGGCGGTGCCGTCCAAGGACGCGTCGCCGTTTTCCGCGCGCGGCGGCAATCCGCTGCTGCATCAATTGCAGCTCACGCTCGATTCGATGGCCAATTCCTGGAACCAATGGGTGCTCGGCTACAACATCGAACGCCAGCGAGAATTGCTGTCACGCGCGGGCTTTGATGACGCCACATGGCGCACGCTTGCGATCGCAATCGTGATTGCCGCCACGCTGATTACCATCGCGCTCGCGCTGGGCACGTTGTTGCTGCGCAGGCGTCAAATGCATGATCCGGTAACCCGCGCCTACGCCGCCTTTTGCCAACGGCTTGCGCGCGCCGGCCACACGCGCCGTCCGGCGGAAGGCCCGCGCGATTTCGCCGCGCGCCTGGTTGCCGCGCGGCCAGACATCGCCAGCGCGGCCACGGCAATCACCCAGCTCTATGTGAACCTGCGCTATGGCGCCGCGCCGCGCGACGAGGATGTAAACAAGCTGGAACACGAGGTCGCGCAATTCTTGAAGTTGAGAGTTGAGAGTTGAGAGTTGAGAGGAGTAAACTTCGTTGTAGCTTTTTCTAGAACTCTAATTCGTGGAGAACCTCATGCGTGACAAACTGAAAACACTGGAACAAGCCGCCGCGCTGGTGAAAACCGGCGCCAAGGTGGTGATGAGCGCCAACATGCAGCGCGCGCCGATGGCGCTGCTGCGCCAACTGGTGCGCCAGCGCACACGTGACTTGCGCGTGGTGGGCGTGGTGGGTGGTGATCTGAACATCGATTTTCTGGTCGGCGCGGGCGCGGTGAAGGTGGTGGATACGTGCAGCGTCACCATGGGTGAATTCGCGCGCACGGGGCCGAACTTCTCGCGCTACGTGCTCGATGGCCGCGTGATGTCGATGGACAATACTTGAGGGGTACTCTTTGCACAGGCCCAGGCTGGGTCCATGGGAGTACCCTACGTGCCCATCGTAGGTTTGTTCGGAACTGATCTGTTAAAACGCCGCGACGACATGGTGGTTGCGCTTGACCCCTTCGACGGCAAGACGCGCACCGTGGTGGCGAAGGCGTTGCGGCCCGATGTCGCGATCATTCACGCGCAGGCCGCCGACCGGCAGGGCAATGTGTCGTGCGGTTACGAGGCGGAAGTCGTCATCCTCGCCGAAGCGTCCAGGCATGTGATCGTCACCGCCGAGAAAATCGTCGATCATCTGACCGAAAAGGAATCCAAAGGCGCGTTCATTCCGGCGATACACGTGGATACGGTGGCGCACGCGCAATTCGGCGCGCACCCGGCGGGCTGCGCGGGCCTATACGCGCCGGACAAAATCCACATGCGGCAGTATGTCGCCGCGTCAAAAGACGATGCCTCTTTCGCGGAATATCTGCGCACGCATGTTTTCGACGTGAAGGATCACGACGAATACATCGAGCGCTTCGTGCCGCTCGATTGGCGGCAGCCGGCACGCGCGGTGGGCAGCTGATGGCCGCGCGATACTCCGAAGCCGAGTTGATGGCGATACTGCTGTCGCGCGAGGTGCGCGATGGCGAAATTTCCGCCTGCGGCGCGCTGTCGCATATTCCCGCGGCGGGCCTGCTGCTGGCGCAGGCCATGCACGCGCCCAACGCGGAGTTGATCATACTCAACTCGGTGTTCAACCCGTTCAAAACCTCGCGTCAATTTCACTACCTGGCGCAGCGCGGCGAACTGGGTTTGTTTTTTGTCAGCGGCGTGCAGATCGACCGTCACGGCAACTACAATCTGCATCAGCTTGGGCCCGATGTGGATCATCCGCAAGTGCGGTTTCCGGGCGGCTACGGCGGCGGCATGATCTATTACGGCGCGCTGCGCACGGTGGTGTTCCGCACCGAACACACCCAGCGCTCGCTGGTGGAAAAGGTCGATTTCATCTCCGCCGCCGGCCACACTCCGCCGGACGTGCTGCGCCACGGGCACCCCAGCAAGGTCGTCACGCCGAAAGCGAATTTCCGCTTCGACAAGGATGCGGGATTATTGCGGCTCGATACCGTGCATCCTGGCTATGCACTGGATGATATCCGCGAGAACACCGGCTTCGATCTGGAGACGGACACTGCCGTGACCACGCCCGCGCCGAGTGAAGAAGAACTGGATACGCTGCGGCAAGTCATCCGCCGCAAGATGATCGACAGCGGCACCTATGCCGAGTGGGCGCGCAAGTCGCTTGGGGACAAGGCTACGCGGGCGGTGACTTAAAGCTGCGGCAGCAGCTTGCTTGGATCCACCGGCTTACCCTGCCGGCGTATCTCGAAGTGCAGCTTCACCTGATCCGCATCCGAGTTGCCCATCTCGGCGATCTTCTGGCCGCGATTGACGTTTTGCCCTTCTTTCACCAGCAGATTGCTGTTGTGGGCGTACACACTCAGGTAGTCGTTGTTGTGCTTGATCACGATCAGGCGCCCGAGGCCGCGTATTCCCTGCCCGCTGAAAATCACGCGTCCACCCGCGCTTGCGAGCACCGGCTGGCCCATCTTGCCGGCGATGCTGATGCCCTTGTGCGCGCCGTCGCCGAAATTACCGACGATCTTGCCGGTGGCGGGCCACAACCAATCGGAGTCGGCCGCGGGTTTGGCGGTTTCAGCGGGCACGGCATCTGGTTTCGCCGCGGGCGGCAGCGGCTGCTTCGCCAGGCGCGCATAGGCTTCGTCGCTGTGCGGCACGCGCACGCCTTGCGGCTGCGTTTTCATGTTGGGATCGACTGTCACTGCGGCAGGCGGCGCGCCATCGATCGGACGCCCTTCAACCGCGCCGGGGCCGGGCTTCACCGGCGTGGCCACCACGCCCTCGGGCGGAGTCACGCGCAACTGCTGGCCGATGACAATGCGGTTGCCTTCGAGATTGTTCCACGCGGCGACATCGCGCGGATCGACGCCATGCGCCTTGGCGATGCTGAACACGGTGTCGCCCTGTCTCACGGTATAGAGCGGTACGCGCGCCGCGGTTTCCGGCGGCGCCGTTTGAGCAATGCGCGGCGCCGGTTTGGTCGCGGGCGTGGGCGCAGGTGCGTGCGTGCGGTCGCTCACCGGCGCGGGGCGCGTGGCGGCGCAGCCGGCAATCACCGCCATGCCCGTAGCCACCGCCAGTAATTTAAAACCAGAATAATTCATCGTTCGCCAATCAACACAGTTTCAATCACTAACCCACCCCCGGCAACAACGGCACAAAATTCGCCGCGTCCAGTTTCTTTTCCGTATACCCTTTTGCGCCGCGCTCGATCAGGCACAAATACTGTTTGCCGCCCTTCGCCATCGGAAAAATCATTCTACCACCCACCGCGATCTGATCGAGCAAGGCCTGCGGCACGTGCGTGGCCGCCGCCGTCATCACGATCGCATCAAACGGCGCCGCCGTCGGCACGCCCGCGTGGCCATCACCCAGCCGCAGCCGGATATTGATGACGCGTGCGTCGCGCAAATGCTTGCGCGCCTTGGCGATCAACTGAGCGATACGCTCCACCGAATGCACCTCTTTCGCTATCTTCGCCAGCACCGCGCACTGATAACCACAACCCGTGCCAATCTCCAGCACCTTGTTAAGAGTGCCGCCGGCGCGCGCAAGTTCCGTCATTCTTGCAACCGTGAACGGCGCGGAGATCGTCTGTCCGAAGCCGATGGGCAGCGAAACGTCATCGTAGGCGCGGTTGGCCAGCGCCTCGTCCATGAACAAATGGCGCGGCACGTCGCCCATCACCGCCAGCACGATTTCGTCACGTATGCCCTGCTGACGTAAACGCTCGACCATGCGCATGCGTGTACGCTGCGAAGTCATGCCGATGCCGGAATATTGCACGCTCATGTTTTCTGCAACCAACCGCGCACGACATCAATCTGCGAAAACTGCGTGAGATCCATCTGTAGCGGCGTGATCGAAACCTGTTTGCGCGCCACGGCGTAAAAATCCGTGCCCTCGCCCGCATCTTGTTCGCCGCCCGCGGCGCCCACCCAATACACGGTTTCGCCGCGCGGGCTTTGAGCCTTGACCACCGGCTCTGCCTTGTGGCGCTTGCCCAGACGCGTGACCACGGTGCCCAGAATATCCGCCCACGGCACATCGGGCACGTTGACGTTGAGCAATACCGACGCGTTGAACTTTTGTTCGGCGAAGCGCTGGGCCAATGTGTAAGCCACGCGCCCGGCGGATTCAAAATTGTCGTTGCCGCGCGCCACCAGCGAGATCGCAATCGACGGTATGCCCAGCAAAAAGCCCTCGGTCGCGGCGGCCACCGTGCCGGAGTAAATCGTGTCATCGCCCATGTTGGCGCCGTGATTGATGCCCGACACCACGAGGTCTGGCAATTGATCGAGCAGGCCGGTGACCGCCAGATGCACGCAATCGGTGGGCGTGCCGTTAACGTAGTAAAAACCGTTGTGCGCTTGGCGGCAGGTAAGCGGCCGGTCGAGCGTGAGTGAGTTGCTGGCGCCGCTGCGGTCGCGCTCGGGCGCGACCACCGTCACCGTGCCCAGCGGCGACAACGCCTTTGCCAGGGCCGCGATGCCCGGCGAGAAGTAACCATCATCATTGCTCAGCAGTATGCGCATTGGAGGCCGAGAGAGAAACGACGGTGGGAAGAAGGCATCATGTGATGTGAAAATTATAACACTTCGATTCACTCAATCTTCATCCCGAAGGACATGAACCAAGGCTGTCGCGCCCGCGCGGGCGGGAACCCATAACACATCGGCACTGGAGGTCCGGCGTGGCGTCCCGCATACGCTAAGACGCCTCCTTCGATGTTACGATTACGGCCATGCAAAACTTCAACGCAAACCCATGAGCGGCCCGCTAAACGGCGTCAAGATCATCGACCTCACCTCGGTCATCCTCGGCCCCTACGCCACGCAGATCCTCGCCGACTACGGCGCGGATGTGATCAAGATCGAGCCGCCCGAAGGCGACAACACGCGCTACATCAATGCCATGCGTAATCACGGCATGGGCGCGAATTTCCTGCACTTGAATCGCAACAAGCGCAGCGTCGTGCTTAATCTTAAAAAGCCCGAAGGCCACGCCGCCCTATTGCGCTTGCTGAAAACAGCCGACGTGCTCGCCTACAACGTGCGCCCGGCCGCCATGGCGCGGCTGAAGCTCGGCTACGAAGATGTCGCCGCCGTCAACCCGCGCATCATCTACGCGGGCGCCACCGGCTTCAAACAGAGCGGCCCCTATGCCGCCAAGGCCGCCTACGATGACATCATTCAAGGCATGGTGGCGCTGCCGTGGATGCAGCAGCAGGCAGGTGCCGACCGGCCGCGCTTTGTGCCCTCCACCCTCAGCGACCGCATCACCGGATTGAATACGGTACACGCCATACTCGCGGCACTGTTTCACCGCGAACGCACCGGCGAAGGCCAGGCCGTCGAAATCCCCATGTTCGAAGGCCTCACGCAATTCATCCTGAGTGACCACATGGGCGGGCGCACCTTCGATCCGCCGATCGCCCCCATGGGCTACCCGCGTCTGCTCACGCCGCACCGCAATCCGTATAAAACCAGCGACGGCTATTTGTGCCTGCTGATTTACAACGACAAACAATGGCGCGCATTTTTTAAACTGCTGGGCCGCGAAGATGAATTCGCAGGCGACGCACGCTTCAACAGCCACTCCAACCGCGCGCAGCACTTCGATGAAATCTATGCATGGGTCGCAAGCGAGATCGTCAAGCGCACCACCACCGAGTGGCACACAGTGCTGACCGAAGCCGACATCCCCGCCATGCCGCTGCACACACTCGACAGCCTGCTCGACGATCCGCACCACGCGGCAACTGGCTTTTTCAAAATGAGCGAACACCCGAGCGAGGGCCATATACTCGAAATGGATATCCCAACCACGTGGTCGAAATCGCAGCCGGAATTGCGCCTGCACGCGCCGCGCCTGGGCGAGCACAGCGCTCAAGTGCTGCGCGAAGCAGGGTATAGTGACGAAGAAATCAGCGCACTCAGCGCTGCGGGTGTGACAAACACATAACTTATTGATTATTATGGACTTTTCTTTAACGCAAGATCAGCGCACAATACGCGCCGCCATCGAAAAAATCTGCGCGCCGTTCGACGATACCTACTGGCTGAAGAAAGATCGCGAAGGCGGCTTCCCCGCCGACTTTCACGCCGCGTTCGCGCGCGACGGCTGGCTCGGCATCGCCATGCCACAAGAGTACGGCGGCGCGGGGCTGGGCATCACCGAGGCCGCGCTGATGATGCAGGCCATCGCCGAATCCGGCGCGGGATTCTCCGGCGCATCCGCGCTGCACATGAACATTTTCGGCCTGCATTCAGTCGTGGTCTACGGCAGTGACGAACAAAAGCGCCGCTTTCTGCCGCCGATGATCGAAGGCCGCGACAAAGCCTGCTTCGGCGTCACCGAGCCCAACACGGGACTGAACACCGCGATGCTCAAAACCCGCGCCGAGCGCCACGGCGATCACTACATCGTCAACGGCCAGAAAATCTGGACCACCACCGCGCAAGTCACCAACAAAATTTTGTTGCTCGCGCGCACCACACCCATCGAAAACACCAAACGCCCCATCGACGGCTTGACGCTGTTCTACACCGACATGGACCGCAAACACGTCGAAGTGCGCGAGATCGAAAAAATGGGCCGCAAGGCGGTTGACTCCAATCAGGTCTTCATCGACGGATTGAAAGTGCCCGTCGAAGATCGCATCGGCGAAGAAGGCAAGGGCTTTCGTTACATCCTCGACAGCCTCAACCCCGAACGCATACTCGTCGCCGCCGAAGCCGTGGGCCTCGGTAAAGTTGCTTTAAAACGCGGCGCGGCCTACGCCAGGGAGCGCGTTGTGTTCGACCGCCCCATCGGCCAGAATCAATCGATACAACACCCGCTGGCCGAACGCTGGATGGAACTCGAAGCCGCCGAACTCATGACCTACAAAGCCGCGTGGCTCTACGACAGCAAGCTGCCCTGCGGCGCGGAAGCCAACGCCTCAAAATACATGGCCGGCGAAGCGGGCTTCCGCGCGTGTGAGACAGCGATGCTCACGCATGGCGGCATGGGCTACGCCAAGGAGTTTCACATCGAACGGTATTTCAGGGAGGCTATGATCCCGCGGCTGGCGCCGGTGAGCTCGCAGATGATTCTGTGTTTTATCGCGGAGAAGGTGTTGGGGTTACCTAAGTCTTATTGAACTTCAAGGTCAAAGGCTTTTTAGCCACAGATGAACACAGATAAACACGGATTTTTTCTTTGGGTTTTGTAGGTTGGCGGTGAGCGCAGCGTAGGGCGGAAAAGCGTAGCGCCTTCCGCCGTATGCAATGCTTTCGTCACCAATTAGCTTGGCGGAAGGCGCTACGCTTTTCCGCCCTACGAACAATCTGCGTTCATCTGTGTAAATCCGCGGCAAAAAAAGCCGTTACGCTTTTTCGTACACACGATCATGCGTGAGCGAAGGAATCATCCCCCGCACCTTCGCCACGCGCGTCACATCGATCTCGGTATAAACAATCCCTGCCCCTTCCCCGCCATCGGCGATAACTTCGCCCCACGGATTTACCACCAGCGAATGCCCGAACGTCTGCCGGTTGCCCGCGTGCTCGCCGCACATCGCTGGCGCAATTACAAAGCAGGCGTTTTCAATCGCGCGTGCTTGCAAGAGCGCGTGCCAGTGCGCCTTGCCGGTCTGACGCTGGAACGATGAGGGCACGGTGATGATTGCAGCACCTGCTTGCGCGAGTGTGCGAAACAGTTGCGGGAATCTAAGATCGTAGCAAATCGTCAGACCCACTTTGCCCAACGATGTATCCGCAACCACCGCCCTGTCGCCGGGCCGGTACGCCGACGATTCGCGAATCACTTTGCCGTCGGGCAGCGTGACATCGAACATGTGTATCTTGTCGTAGGTGGCGGCAACCTCGCCCTCGTTGCTCACCAGAAACGAACGGTTGACGATGCGCGTATCTGCTTCATCACCCGTGCGCAGCGTGAGCGAGCCGATCAGCAGCCACACGTTCAGTTCCTTCGCGAGTGCGCGCAACTCCAAGAGCGATGCGCCGCCGTCGGCGGGCAACGCGTTATCGCGCATCACGCGCCCGCTGCCGTCCATCATCAATGTGTATTCGGGTGTCAGCACCCATTGCGCGCCGT
>CAMDLH010000033.1 GCA_945901405.1 Bordetella parapertussis
GGATCGATGAGTTGTTTGAACAGCACAGTGAGCGGCAATACACGCGCGAATTGCTGTTTTCCACAACGGTGGATCTGATGTCGGTGGTGGCCGTCGGTATGCAACCGTCGCTGCATGCGGCTGTGAAGGCCGCCAAGGACCTGCCGGTAAGCGCCTTGTTTGCGGCACCGGCGTCGTTGAGGGGGAACAATGCCTGATGCACTGCGGATACTTCGGCGCGGCCATCGGATTGAAGTATCGGAATCACCTTGAGCAACGCCTCGCGCGGCGCGGCGTTCAGATGGCCTTGCAGACGGTCTACGGCGAGTTGCACAAAGTAAGGTTTCATTGCCGGCATCGCAACCTCCGCTATTGATGTTGATTCGTGAGGCCAATTTCAGCGGCTGCCCGAACAAATGCAAGTCCGTTATGTCGTAATAATGACTTATTAATAAATTTAGTTTATTTTTATGTTAAAAAACAAATACTTGTAAAATTAAAAATCCAAGCAAGTCAAATGTAAAAATGTGGCTTCGATGGCATTTCCCCACTCCACACGCAGCACTACCTTGCGAACCGAAACGCTACGCTATACACTTCGATTGTGATTAAATCTTTCCGGCACAAGGGCTTACAGGCATTCTTTGAGACCGGCAGCAAGGCGGGCATACAGCCACACCATGCGTCGAAACTGTCGCGGCAACTATCGCGGCTCGATGAATCAAAGTCCGCAGGCGATATGAACGTGCCCGGATGGGGTTTGCACGCGCTGGCTGGCGATATGGCGGGGCATTACTCGATCATCGTCAACGGCAATTGGCGCATGACTTTCAAGTTTGAAATTGAAAATGCCGTGCTGGTCGATTATCTGGATTACCACTAAGGAACACGAATATGTCGCGCATGCACAACCCGCCTCATCCTGGCGAAACCCTGCGGGAAGACATCCTGCCCGCGTTAAACCTTAACGTCACGCAAGTGGCTGCTCAACTCAATGTGACGCGCGCGGCTTTGTCGCGCGTGCTCAACGGTCGCGCTGCAATCTCGCCAGAAATGGCGTTGCGGCTTGAAGGCTGGCTGGGCGTGGAAAACGGCGGACGCGCGGATGTGTGGATCGCGCAACAGGCCGCCTATGATTTGTGGAAGGCGCGCCAAGCGGGCGCGCCCAAGGTCAAGCGCGCGATGATCGTGCGGGATACGGTTTAGAATTCGTAGGGCGCAATCGAAGCGCAGCGCATTGCGCCGCGCGATGGTTCCCCCGAGCGTTGACCGCCGTTAAACCACAAATTCCCGCACGCCGTTGTTTCAGACACGCCGTTGGTTGAACACCGGACGCGCGAAGTTCATAAATCGCTCAGCGCAATGCCTTCGGCGATTTTGCCCTACACGGCCCCAACACCTACTCGCCCCTGATCCCGATGCTGCGGATCACCGCGCCCCACTTTTCAAAATCGTTCTTGATGTAAGCGGCGAGTTCAGCGGGTGTGCCGCCGACCGGCTCGGCGCCTTCGAGCGCGAATCGTTTTTTGATATCGTCGCCACGCAGCAGGCGTTCGAGCTCTGTGTTAAGCCGCGTGACAATTGGCGCGGGCATGCCCGCCGGGCCTGACACCGCCCACCATTGATTTGATTCAAAACCGGGCAACGCGGCTTCTGCGACTGTCGGCAACTCGCGTGCAATCTCAAGACGTTTCAAGCTGGTGATCGCCAGCGCTTTCAGTTTGCCGGCGCGCACCTGGCCTGAAATGCTTGGATACGCGGCGAACAACATCGTCACATTGCCCGACACGGTGTCGATCACGGCGGGCGCCGCGCGCTTGTATGGCACGTGCAGCATTTTGATGCCGGCGCGCTGCGCGAACATTTCCGCCGTGACGTGAATAATGGTGCCGACACCGCTCGATGCAAAACTCAGCGCGCCGGGTTTCGCCTTGCCCATCGCGATCAGTTCCTTGACGCTTTTCACCGGCAGCGACGGATGCACCACCAGCACTTCGGGCGCGAAGCCGACCATGATCACCGGCGTGAAACTCGTCAGCGGATCGTACTTCACCTTGTTGATGTGCGGATTGATCGACATCGGACTGGTGGATGAAAACAGCAGCGCATAGCCATCGGGCGCGGCACGCGCGATGTTTTCCGTACCGATGGCGCCACCCGCGCCGCCGCGATTATCAACAACGAATTGCACGCTGAATGCATCGCCGAGTTTTTGCGTGACGTGGCGCGCGATGATGTCGATGCCGCCGCCGGGCGGAAACGGCACCACCATGCGCACCGGCTTTTCCGGGTAGGCGCGCGGCGCTTGCGCCTGCGCGCCCGTGCAAGCGGCAAATGTGAGAACGAAGTAAGTAATTGTTTTTATTGACATTTTTAGTTATCGCACTACGTGCAACTGCCTGGTCATACGATCAGATTCCCCGCACTGACATTCATGTTGATGCCGGTGATGTAGCGCGCCGCACCCGAGGCGAGAAACAGCACCGCCTCGGCGGTGTCTTCCGGCTCGACCAGGCTGCGCATCGGATTTTGCATTTTGATTTTTTCGATGCTCGCGGCGTCGCGCACCTTGCGCACGCGCGGCGTCAGCGTGGTGCCCGGCGTCACCGTGTTAACCGTGATGCCGTATTCACCAAGATCGCGCGCCAGCAGTTTGCCAAAGCCGATCAAGCCGGCCTTCGCCGCGCCGTAGGGCAGATACGACGGCGCGTGCGTGCGCGGCCCCACTCCCGCGCCCGAGGCGATGCTGATGATGCGGCCCTTGCGTTTTTCCATCATGATTTTCGCCACTGCCTTGGTGCACAGGAAAGCCGACTTGAGATTGAGCGTGATGACGCGATCCCATTCTTCCTCGGCGATTTCGGTGATCGGCGCGAACTGCGTGAACCCGCCCGCCGCGTTCACCAGAATATCCACCGTGCCCCAGCGCCCGACCACGGCGTTCACCATCTTCGTTACTTCATCCGCGCGTGTTACATCGGTTGGCAACACCACCGCCGCGCCGCCCGCGGCTTCGATCTCGCCGCACACGCGCGAGGCTTCCGCGTTGTTGATATCAACCAGCGCGACGTTCGCGCCCTCGCTCGCGAATTTTTTTGCGATGGCCTCGCCCAAGCCCTGACCAGCAGCGGTCACTATCGCCGTCGATCCGAAAAGTTTTCCCGCGTTTTCCATGTGTGCTCTCCTGAATTTGCCGCGCAGATCGTAGCCCGGCGACTGTTGACTGTCGAGCATCGACGCGCCATATTGACGGCAAGTTTATTCAACCGTTGAAAAGGAACATCAGATGGAAATCGAATCAACGCTGCTGGTGCTGGGCGAATCCGAAGTCAAGGCGGTGCCCGGCGTCACCCAGGGGCAGACGTTAAAGGCGCTCATCGGCAGCGGCAAGTATCCGGCCGACCGCCTGCGCGTGGCGCTCGCCAATTACGAACCCGGCACGGTCGAACAACTGCACTGGCATCCGATCGAAGCGTGTTACTTCGTGGTGTCGGGCCACGCCGTCGTGCGCGACATCAACGGCAAGGAGTATCAGGCCGGCGCCGGCTCCATCATCTATTGCCCGCCGGGCATCGCCGGCGCGCACGAGTGGGAAGTGAAGGAAAAAATGCAGTTGCTCAGCATTCGCGCCTCGACCGAATCGAACAAGAAGATGCAGTTCACCGTGGACAAAAAAACCAAGCGCTCCTACATCGATCTCGAAGACCTCGCGAAGCGCGACGCAATCAGTTTCAAATCGCACTACTGAGCGAGGCGGCGCGCCTACTGCGTACGTTCCAGCCCGGCGGCCTTGATCACCTTCGACCACTTCGCCGCTTCGGCCTTGATGAACGCGGCGAACTGCTCGGGCGAACTGGCCACCGGTTCCGCGCCTTGCTGTATCAGGTTCTCGCGCGTCTCCGGCACCAGCAACTGGCGCGCGACTTCCTGTTGCATCTTGTTGATGATCTCCGGCGGCGTGCCCGTGGGCGCGAGAATGCCGCTCCAGCCCGACATGATCAAATCCTTGTAGCCGAGTTCTCCCATGCTGGGAGCAGTGGGAAACGCGATCGAGCGTTTTTCGCCCAGCGTCGCGAGCAGCCGCAATTTGCCGGCGCGCACATAAGGCGCCGAGCCTTGCATCGGCGTCAACATCACCGCGATCTCGCCGCTCATCAACGCCACCACCGATGGCGTCTCGCCCTTGAACGGCACATGCACCATCTTGATTCCGCTCTGAATCGACAACAACTCGGCCGCAAGATGCGTCATGTTGCCAATGCCGAACGAGCCGTGCAGCATCTGCCCCTGATGCTGCCTCGCCAGCGCGATGAATTCCTTCACCGAGCGCACCGGCAGCGATGCATTCACCACCATGCCGAAGGTGTTGGTCGCGGTCTGTATCACCGCCGTGAAATCGCGAAACGTGTCGTACGGCAGGCTCTTGTAGATGAACGGATTCATGGTGAGTGAACTGGGCACGCCGAACACCATGGTGTAGCCATCGGGCTTGGATTTCGCCGCCAGTTCAAGGCCGATGATGCCGTTGGCGCCGGCACGGTTATCGACCACCACCTGCTGCGAAAACGTCTCGCTCAACTTTTGCGAAATCGTGCGCGCCATCAGATCAACGCCGGAGCCGGCCGCCTGCGGCACGATCATGCGCACCGGGCGGTTGGGGTAATCCTGCGCGGTGCGGGTTTGCGCGTTGACGTTTGCACTCACAACGAGTGCGCCGCCAAGCAACAAAACACGGCCATTGCAATTTTTCAAGGACATTTCAATCCTCCGCACAACATTGTTCCCGTTAATGCCGCGGCCCCCACACCGCCACCCAGGTGATCCCGCAACAACCGCCCATAACCCTCGATGCTGCCGCCGCGCCCCAGCATGCGCAGCCCCGCCCAGATGCTCACCGCATTGTTGGTCAGCACCGGCTTGCCAAGATCGCGCTCCAGCCGCTCCACCACGCTGGATGTGGGCCAGTTGCCGCCGGGGATGATCACCGCATCCGCGTTCGGGTGATCCGCGCGCATCGCCAGTTCGTACGCCGACTCCGCACTGACGTGTCCCAGATCGGTGTTGCGCACCAGCCCCATCACCGCGTTGTTGACCACCTCAACGCCGTTATCGGTCATGAAGCGCACCACGGTCTTGTTCACGGTCTCGCTCCAGGGTGCTGCGATGGCGATCTTGCGCACACCCAGATGCGCGAGCGCATCCAGAAATGCGGTCGATGCGGTAGTGGCGGGCTTGCCCGAGGCGTCTTCGATGCGCTTGATGAGCTCGCGGTCGTAACCGCGGCCATTGGCCACCGAGGGCGCGGTGGCCGCGAACACGATCACGCCGACTTCCGCGTCGGCGAGTTTGCGGCTTTCGTATTCGAGTTCCTGCACGCAGCGCATCATGTTTTCCGCGTCGATATGCGTGAAGCCAAGACGGCCCGTGTGCAACGAAACTGCTGGCATCAAAATTTGCGCAAACTCCGGCTCCTGTGTTGAATTGGATGATGGCGTAAGCAGGCCAAAACGATGTGTGCGTGCGGCTAAGGACATGTCAATTCCCGGCGATAAATGATCGTGATCCCGTGGCCAACCGCGCCACGAGCAGGCGATGCCGATTTTACGGCAACTCCACGCGACGCACGCCAGCCGCGTGTTTTCAGGCGCGCGGGGGTTCTCCGCGCCTTTGCGCCTCCGCGGTAAGGATGTTTTTTACTGTCGAAGCTGAATGGTTACGACATTTCCATCGGGCCAAACACGAGCCGCCACTTCAGCTATTCATGAAAAGGCCGCCGTTCACATGCAGCGTTTGCCCGGTGATGTAGCGTCCATCATTGCCGCACAGCAGCCGTATCATCGCGGCGACTTCCGATACCTCGGCCATGCGCCCCATCGGAATTTTTTTCAGATCCATGCTGAACGGCGTGTCGCGCGTCGTGTTCGCCGGGCCGGGTGCTACGTAATTGACATTGATGTTGTGCGCGGAAAACTCGGCCGCCAGCGCGCGCGTGAGGCCCGCGAGACCCGCCTTGGCCGCCGAAGTCGCCGCGCGCCCGGCAAACGGCACATGCCCGAACAAGCCGCCCATGTTGATGACACTGCCGCCGCCCGCGCGTATCAAATGCGGCAGACACGCCTGCGTGCAATGAAACGCGCCGTCGAGCGTAACGTCGATGGTGTGCCGCCAGTCGGCATAAGCGAGTTGCTGAAACGGCGCCACCGCATGCGTGACCGCGTTGTTGATGAGCACGTCGATACGGCCGAATTGATCGACAGCCGCCTGCACCATGCGTTCAACCGCCGCCGCATCGGTGACATCGGCCACGTGCGCCACGGCCTTGCCACCAGTGGCATTGGCAGCGGTAACGGTTTCATCAAGCTCCTTGCGCGCGGTGCGCGAATTCACCATCACCGACGCGCCCGCGCGCGCGAACATGCACGCCAGCTCGCGCCCGATATTGCGCGCGCCGCCGGTGATCAAAACCACTTTGCCAGAAAATTCAGAACTGTTGCCCATCTATGCAAGCCCCTTTTGCCACAATCAATCGAACATATGTAACTAATTGTTTTTAAACGATATTTACTGAGGCACGATTTTCGCTGCCGCCACCACCTTGCGCCACCGCGCAATGGCCTGGCGCACGTATTCGCTGTATTGCTCCGGCGTGCTGGACATGGGGTCGAGGCCAAGCATGGCGTAACGCTCCTTCAAGTCCGCGCTTTGCGCCGCCTTCGCGACACCCGACGAGAGTTTGTTGAGTATCTCGCGCGGCGTGCCCGCGGGCGCCACCAGGCCGTACTTCGCATCGACTTCAAAATCGGCGTAACCCAGTTCGTTGAACGTCGGCACGTCCGGCAATCCGCGCGCGCGTTTGGGGCTTGCCGTGCCGAGCGCGCGCAGCTTGCCGGCCTTCACCTGCGGGATCGCCGGCGGCACGGAAATAAACATCACATCGACATGGCCGCCGATCACATCGGCCATCGCCAGCGACGCGCCCTTGTACGGCACGTGCAGCATTTCTATGCCGGAGGCGAGCTTCAACATCTCCGCGCCCAGATGCAGCGTGCCCCCATTGCCCGACGAGGCGTAGGTCATCGGTGCATTGCGACCCTGACGTGATTTTGCGATTGCGATGAATTCCTTGACGGTTTTCGCTGGCACCACCGGGTTCACCATGAAGGCAATATCGCTGCTGGCAGTCAGACTAACCGGCGCGAAATCCTTGAGTGTGTCGAATGGCAGCCTGGCATAGGTCACCGGGTTCATCGAGAAACCCGAAGTCGTCGCCAGCAGCGTGTAACCATCGGGCGGCGACTTGCCGACAATCTCCGTCGCGATCACGCCGTTGGCGCCGGCGCGATAGTCGATCACCATCGGCTGGCCGTAAAACTCATGCAGCTTCTGCGCCACTGGCCGCACCACCAGATCTGCAGGGCCGCCCGGCGCAAATCCGACGATGACGCGCACTGGCTTCGCCGGGTAATCCTGCGCCCCTGCGGCGGCGCATGCGCACAACGCGGCCGCCACGAGCGCCGCGGCGGCGCGCATTACGCGATCTCCGCGCGCCCGTTGTTGAGCACCACCACGTTCTCGCGCGCCGGCACCGTGCAGCGAAACGACACCACGTTGCCGTTTTTCCACATCTCGGTGCGCAGCGTTTCGCCCGGATACACCGGCGAGGAAAAACGCGCTTCCATGCTCTTGAAGCGCGTAGTGTCGTAGCCGCACAAGGTCTTGAGCAGCGCATGCCCCGCCACGCCAAAGGTGCAAAGCCCATGCAGTATCGGACGCGGAAAGCCAACCTTCTGCGCGTGCGACGGATCGGAATGCAAAATATTGTAGTCGCCCGACAGCCGGTAGATCAGCGCGGCCTGCGGCAACGTCGGCAAATCACACGCCAGTTGCGGCGCGCCCTCCGGCATGACGTGCGGCTGGCGTGACGGCCCCGCCGGCCCATCGAAGCCGCCGTCACCGCGGCAAAAGCTGCTCGACACCAGAGTCGCCACCAGGTCGCCGGATTTTTTCTCGTAAACCTTGCGCTCGGTGACGATCACCGCACCGCGGTTCTTGCCGCCTTCGACACCCTTGTCGAGCACGCTCGCGAGCTTGGGCACGCCCACTAGCACACCCTCCACCGGCAGCGGCTTGTGTATGGTGAACGACTGCTCGCCATGCACGCTCTTCGTGCCGAAACCGGTGCCGGTTTTTTTAAGCCACGCGTGCGGCGCCGCCAGCACCACCGCCATTGTCGGCAACGCAGCAAGATTTTTTTCATATACAAAGCGCAACTGCTGCTCGTCCATGGGATCGGCGCCCAGGCCCACGCCCAGCGCATACAACATAGTGTCGCGCGTTGTCAGTGTTTGTTCTATTTCGGGGATTTTGTATTGCAGCAGACGTTCGTAAGCGGCGTGATCGATGGTCATGGGACACCTTTCCGAGTGTGGATGCGAATAGAAAAATCAGTATAGCATTGCCGCAAGAGCCGCCTCAGGCCGTCAAACGCTGATGGATACGCGCATCAAGCGTGATGCCCGCCACCCGCCGCCGCTCACGCTCTTCAAACGCCCGCTCCGACGGTATGCGTATCTCATCCACGCCTTGCCGCTTGGGTGTGGCCTTGATGCTGGCTATCATCTGCGCAAGATAACGTTTGCAGTCTTCTAACGGCATCAGCAGACCGGGATCGAACACGATAAACAGAAAGCCGAAGTCGAGTGGCTTGCCATTTGTGAGCGGCGCGCCGGCGAAGATACCCATGGCTTGCGCGATCAGTGACAGTCCGAAGCCCTTATGTCCAAATTTCTCCCCGCCGAAGGTGAGTATGCCGCCGGCGAGCGCGGCTACCGGGTCGCGCGTGGGATTGCCGTCTTTGTCGATTGCGACACCTTCGGGCAGCAGGGTTTGCAGGCGCTTGGCCAGAATCACGTCGCCGTTGTTGGTGGCCGAGGTCGCCATGTCGAGTATCAGCGGGTGCGGCTCGCCGGGCACGCCGAAGGCAATCGGGTTGGTGCCCATGGCCGGCGCCTTGCCGCCGGGTGGCACCACCAGTGACGAGCTGCACGCGAAGTGTATCCCCGCAAAACCGGCGCGCGTGATGAGTTCGATGTAATACGCGCTGCGGCCGGAGAGCCAGGTGTTGTGCATGCCCACGAGTGCGAAGCGATTGGCCTTGGCTTTTTCTATGGCGAGGCGCGCCGCACGGTTGACGGCGTAAAAGCCCGGATAGTTGCCGCCGTCCATCAGCGCGGATACCGGCGTCTCGTGTTCGATGCGCACTGGCGTGCGCGGGTTTTTGAATTTGACGTGTTCGGCGATGGTGAGGATGCGTGCGAGGCCCAGCGCGGGGTAGCCGCAAAGTTCTGCGTCCAGTAACGTCGCCGTGATAACTGACGATTCTTCAGCGCTGAAGCCTATGCGTTGCAGGGCTTGCTCGCCCAGGTTTGTGGCTTCGGGGATTGAGAAGGTTATTGTTGTTGACGGCATTTGGTTCTGAGGTTGGCGCGGACTCTCTCGGCAATGCAAACTTTTCACCCCCATCCCCGCCTTCCCCCGTCAAGGGGGAAGGAGTTTCTTTGAGAGTGTAGATACCTACTTGAATGGCTACGAATGGAAAATCAATCCAGCTTCAATTTCGCTTCTTTGATAATGCGGTTGTAGAGCCGCACGTCTTTTTGCACGTAGGCTTCGAACTGCTGCACGGTGGTGTCGGCGGTTTCAAAGCCCGCGGCGATCATGCGCTCGCGGGTTTCTTTTTGCTCGATGATGCGCCGCACGTCGGCGTTGACTTTGTTCACCAGCGCGCGCGGCGCGGCAATCGGCATGTGGATGCCGTTCCAGCCTACGATGTCGATTTCCGGAAAACCCGCTTCGGTGATGGTCGGCACTTCGGGCACGGCGGGCGAGCGCTTGGGGCTGGTGATGGCGAGCGCGCGCAGTTTGCCGCTTTGTATGTGCGGCACCGCGCCTTGTGCAATGGCGAACATCATCTGCACCTGGCCCGCCAGCACTTCGGTGACGGCGGGCGCGACACCTTTGTACGGCACGTGCACGATGTTGATCTTCGCCAACATCTTGAAAAGTTCGCCGACGAGTTGCGTGGTGGTGCCGGTGCCGCCGGATGCAAAATTAAGTTTGCCCGGTTGCGCCTTGGCGAGTTGCACGAGTTCGGTGAGTGACTTCGCGGGCACCGACGGATGCACCACGGCGATGAACGGCAGTGTCGCCATCAGCGTCACCGGCGTTAGATCGCGCACCATGTTGTATGAGAGTTTTGGATGCATGGCGTCGAGCACGTAAAACGCGCCGGTGGACATCAGCCACGTGTAACCATCGGGCGCTGCTTTGGCAACAAGCTCGCCCGCGACGATGCCGCCCGCGCCCGGCCGCTGATCGACAACGACTTGGTGCCCCCAGCTCTCGGAAAGCTTTTGCCCGATCAGCCGCGGCAGCAAGTCTGGCGCGGGGCCGATGACGAAGCGCACCGGCTTCGTGGGGAAGGTTTGTGCGTGCGCGGCGTTAGCCAGCATCAACGCAAAAATAATTAAGTATTTGTTTTTAAACAACATTTCACCTCCGCGCAACTTATTCGCTGATGTTCAATATTTTGACGATGCGGCTCCACTTTGCCACTTCGGCGCGCATGTAGTCGTCGAACTCCTTGGGCGACGATGGTGCAAGATCAACGCCCATCGCCGCAAGCTTGTCGCGAATTTCTGTCTTGAGCGCGGCGTGAATTTCGCGATTGAGCACATTGATCGCGCGCGCCGGCGTGCCGCGCGGCGCGGTCAGGCCATACCATGTTGCCGCTTCAAAGCCCGGCGCGCCGGACTCGGCGAGCGTGGGCAAATCAGGCGCGAACGGCGTGCGCTTGATCGTGGTCACGCCCAGCGCCTTCAACTTGCCCGAGCGCACCTGCCCGAACGCGCCGGTCAGATTGACAATCGCGGCAGGGATTTCACCCGCGAGCAATGCCGTCACCATCGGGCCCGTGCCTTTGTACGGCACGTGCGTGGCCTTGATGCCGACCATGTGGTTGAACAATTCATGCGAAAGATGGCCGATGCCGCCGCCGCCGGCCGATGCGAAATTAAATGGTTTCACTTTCGACAACGCAATGAAATCCTTCACCGAATTCACCGGCACCGACGGATGCACCACCAGCACAAACGGCTGCGAGCCGATGAAGCCGATGGAATCAAAATCCTTGATCGAGTCGTACGGCAGATTCTTGCTGACGGCCGCTGTCACCGCGAAAGACGCGGTGGCGAACAAAGTGGTGTATCCATCGGGCGCGGCCTTCGCCACGATGTTGGCGCCGATCACGCCCGCCGCGCCCGGACGGTTGTCGATGACAAAACTCTGGCCGAGGCTCTCGCTCATTTTGTGCATGAGGATGCGCGCGACAACGTCGGAGCCGCCGGGGGCGAATTGGATTACTACTCTTATGGGGCGGGTGGGGTAGGTGGGTTGTGCGGCAGATATCGAGGGAAAAAGAGCCAGTAGAAATCCTGCACAAATTAGTTCCAACCTCTTCAAGGCTACACATCTCCAAGAAACTCCTTCCCCCTTGAGGGGAGAAGGAGTTTCTTTGGTTGTCTTGCTTTTTCGCTCAATGCCCGCCATCTACTTCTCCACCGTATCCCGCTCAACCTTGTACATCTCATCCAGCCCGATCAGCGTCTCGCATTCCTTGCGCCACGCGATCATCTCTTGCCGCGGCAGGCGCTCTCGCCTTTGTCGCGGAAGTTCGTCAGCACTTGTTTCAACGTCTGTGTCACCGGGCAAAGCAGCGCGGTGGGGTTGGTGGTCATCTTGAATCCCATGTCCTCGAACTCCTTCATGTTGAACAACGGCCTCTCGAAACGATTGCATGCCCATCGCCTCGGACACGCACGCGGTGTATGGGTCCCAGATGCCCAGCATGTAAATGAAGCCGGGGCGATTCAGCATATCGCGCATTTTCTTAACGCTCGGATTTGACGGCATAAAAACCATTTAAAAACAATTACTTAGTGATCGAAGTGAAACGCGACCGTGGTGTGCCCGCCACGATTGTCCACCTGCACGCGGTCGGCGAGATTGCGCAGCATGAACCCCGCCAGCCGGTACTGCCCTTCGTATGAAGCGATTATTTCATCATTGGTGGGGCGCCGCTCCGGCAACTCCAGCGCCGCGCCGTCGTAGGATACGCGCACGTCGAGGCTGAACTCATCGAAGCTCGCCGCGACCATGAGCATGCCTTTGGTGACGCCGCTGTCGGCGAGCAACTCTATCGACTGCAGCAGGTTAAAGCGCGCGCGCTCGATCACGTCGCGCCGCGCGCCCCATGCGCCGCCGTGGGTATGCATGAATTCATCGATTTCCAGCGTGTTCAGCGCGGCAGGATTGACTTGCATGGTATGCGTGCGCCGCATACCGATGCGAAACACCAGGTTCAGCAGCAAGGCCGCCAGCGTCCCCACCACCAGCGCGCTGCTGGTGAACACGCGCACGCCAGCGGGCAAATGGCTGAAGAAGGGTTGAAATACGTCCGCCGCGAGCGCCAGCATGAACGACAGGCCGATGACGAAGATGCGCCGTGAATCGAGCATGCGCGAAGTGATGATGATGAGTCCGTTGACGAACACCAGCGCGGAGGCGAACAACAGCGTGGCGCCCACCACGGGCGCGGGCATGATGGCGAATACCGTGGCGGCCTTGGGTAAAAAAGCCAGCGTGAGATAAATGCCGCCAACCGCAAACGCGACGTAGCGGCTGGTGATGCCGGTGGCGGCGGCGAGGCCGACGTTGCTGGTGGAGGTGTTCAGCCCTATCGAACCGAGCATGCCCGACAGCAGCGTGCCGATGCCGTTGGCCAGCGCGCCGCCGCTGATCGAGGTGAATTCCGGGCGCACCCAGTCGGCATCGTTGGTTTTCTGGCAGATGGTGAGGTCGCCAATCGCGCGCAGGCTCGCCGCCACCGCCGCCACCACGAACGGCACCACGAGTTCCGCATCGAACGACCAGCCCAAGTGACCCAGCGCGGGCAAATGCGCAATGGGCGCCGCACCCAGCCGTTCGAGATCCGCCGCGGGCAGCACACCCGCGGCTATCGCCATCAGGTAGCCCAGCACCATGCCGATCAACGCGCAGAAAATTTTCGGCGCGCCGGTGGTCCAGACATTCAGCCCCACCATGATGGCGAGCGTGGCCACCGCCACCAGATAGGACGCAGCACCCGGCTGTACGGCCAAGCCTATGCCGAACACGTGACGAAAACCGAGCAGGCCGATGGTCACGCCGATCATCGCCACCACGAAGCCCGCGATTTCCGGCGGCAGAAATGGCCGCAGCGGGCGCAACATGCGCGATACGATGATTTCAACCAGGCCCGCGAATATCGTCATGCCGAACATCAGCGGCAGGCCGCCCGCCTTCAGCGCGAGCAATGACGCCGGCAAATACGCGGCGGCGAATATCGGCGGGCACAGGTAACCAGAGCCCACCGGACCGCGCCGCAGCGCGTGCAGGATCGGCCCCGCGGCCATCACCAGCATCGACAGGCTCAGGACATCGATTATTTTCTCGGCGGATAGGCCGGCTTCGCGGCCCGCAATGACCGGCACCAGCAGAAAAATTGCAACCAGGCCAACGTGCTGCAAGCCGGAAAGCAGCAGCACGCCGCGCGGCGGAATATCGTCTACGCCATAGACAATATTGCGCGGCTTTTTCACGCCAGGCTGGAGATGCCGTCCTCGCGCGTGGGTTTGATCGCGAAGTTGTCGAGAAAGCCGCCCATTTCAAACAGATCGCGCACGCGGCTGGTCAGTCCGCACAACGCCAACAAGCCGCCGGTATCACCAGCGCGCCGCAACGCGATCAACAGCGTGCGAAAGCCGGCGCTGCTGATGTATTCGAGTTGTTGAAGATCAAGCAGCAGACGGCGGCCAGGCGCGGCATACAGCGCGCGTAACTTGTTTCCCAAATCAATAGCGTTGGAGCTATCGATACGCCCATTGATCGCGAGCACGGTCACGCGGCCGGTTTCAAGTTCCTGTATATCCATCGCTCACCTCCATTTTAAAGTCTACAACTTCTTTTTTAAAAACAATATGTTACGTCCATCCTCGCGCTTGTATTTTATCTCATTCATCAGCTTGCGCACGAAGTGCACCCCCAGCCCGCCGATCGGCCGTTCAGACAACGGCAGCGTGAGATCCGGCTCCGGCGCCGCGAACGGATCGAACGCCTTGCCGTCATCCTCGATGCCGACTTCCACCACGCCCCCCGCGGCCGACAGACTGACGCGTATCTCGTGCGGCGCGTCATCCGTATAGGCGTACTTGATGATATTGCTGATCAGTTCGTCGAGCACGACGTTAAGATCAAACACCACTTCGGCGGACAACGCGTGCGCGCGTTCGAGCGCGGACACCATATCGCGCACCCGCTTGAGGTCGCCGCTCTTGCTATCGACCGTGGTATGAAGCGTGGTCATGATGCAATCGCATAGACTACACCAGCGCGCGCGGTGAGAATCGGCGAGGCCAACCTACACGTCTTTGGCGGCGGCGGATTTGCCGTTGATGCACTCCACCGCGTGCCACAAACCCATCGGCCGCACTCGCTCGTCGCGCTCCACCCTCAGCGGCCAGCCATTAATCACATCGCCCACGGCGAGATCGGTGCGAAACCCGATGTGCTTGCACAGCGGTGAAATCGCTTTTTCGCACGCCGCGATGAGTTTTGAATCGTGGGTGAAATGATTGAGCAACACCAGCCGCCCGCCCGGCCTGCACACGCGCACCATTTCCTGCATCACCTGGCGGTAATCTGGCACCGCGGTGACCACGTAGGCCGCCACCACGAGATCAAAGGCGTCGTCGGCGAACGCCATGTGCGCGGCATCCATGCGCAGTAGCGTGACGTGATCGAGCGCATTGGTGCGCACGCGTTCGCGCGCCTGGTCAAGCATCGCATCCGCGAGATCAACCGCGGTGATGGTGCAATGCCGCGGATACAGCGGCAAACACAAGCCGGTGCCCACGCCGACCTCGAGAACACGTTCGCCGGGGGCGACCATCAGCCGGCGGATCACCGCTTCGCGCGACTCCCGAAATACACGGCCGAACACGCGGTCATAGATACCCGCGTAGCTGTGATAAATACGCTGACCGACATGCGCATTGTTCAATGACATGCTCCCCTCAAGCTGGATACGATTAATTATTAATGGGCGTAAATTACCAGAATCCACGATCTTAGCCGAGCATCCACATTTGCCAGTTTGCAAGTTTACCGTAAAGGTCAGCCCTTTTTACCCAGCATGGTGCCGCGGCAGCGGCGCGCGCCGCAGCAACAGGCGTGCTCTCGTTTCAGTTTCGCGGTGTGACGCTCCTCGACGATGAGTTCGTAGTCATAGGTGAGCTCGGCGCCGGCGCGGATCGCGCGCCGGGTTTCGATGTACACACGGCCCTCATCCTCGATCGCATCGCAATTGGGCGCGCACGAATGATTGATCCAGCGCGCGGAACTGCCGCGCTTGGTGGCGTCGATCACCACATGATCATCCACCGCCAGCAGCATGGTGTGCGCGCTGCCCTCATGCAATTCACCATAACGTTCGTCGGCCTCCTCGTGCGACATGCGCTCACCCGTGTATTCTATGAGCCGGGCGCCCTTGGGCACGTCTGTCAGCGCGAAAATCCCGCGCCCGTGGATTCCGGATTTACGTACTGCAAAACGACGCTGCATGGGTTTTTTATGTTTGGTTTGTTTTGGCATTTCAGGCCCTATGTTGTCAGCGCGGAACGCTGGTAGTGGATTCGGGCATGAGAAATTCAAAATCGCAGCCGCGATCCGCCTGCGTGACGTTTTCCATGAAAAGTTTGCGATAGCCGCGCGTGTCTTCCTTGCGTGCACGCGGTTTTTTCCAGGCCTTGCGCCGCGCTTCGAGTTCTTCGTCGGACACCAGCAACTCAATTTTGCGCGCGGGCACGTCGAGCTTGATTTTGTCGCCGGTCTTCACCAGCGCCAGCGGCCCGCCGAGCGCCGATTCGGGCGTGACGTGCAGCACAATGGCGCCGAAGGCCGTGCCGCTCATGCGCGCATCCGAAATACGTATCATGTCCTTGACGCCCTTTTGCGCCAGCTTTTTCGGGATCGGCATATAGCCAGCCTCGGGCATGCCCGGCGCGCCTTTGGGCCCGGCGTTTTGCATCACCAGTATGTCGTCCTCCTTCACATCGAGTTTCGGATCGTCAATGCGATTGGCTAAATCTTCGAGTGACTCGAACACCACCGCGCGGCCGGTGTGCTGCATCAGCTTCGGCGTAGCAGCCGCTTGTTTGATGATGGCGCCTTCGGGCGCAAGATTGCCGCGCAGCACGGCGATGCTGCCGCCCTTGAAGATCGGATCACTGAACGGCCGCACCACGTCCTGCTTCCACGCGGGCGCCGCCGCCTTGATGTTTTCGCCCAGCGTGTCGCCCGTGACGGTTAGCGCATCCAGGTTCAGCAGCTTGCGTATCTCGCGCAATATCACGACGAGGCCGCCGGCCTTCTCCAAATCTTCCATGTAGTGCTGACCGGTCGGTTTCAAATCCACCAGCACCGGCGTCTCGCGTCCCATTTTGTCGAAGGCATCGAGATCGATCTTGATGCCCAAGCGCCCCGCCATCGCGGTCAGATGCACGATCGCATTGGTCGAGCCGCCGACCGCCAGCAAAACGCGCAGTGCGTTCTCGAACGCTTCCGGCGTCATGATCTTATCGGGTGTCAATTTTTCTTTTGCCATCGCCACCGCGCGCGCGCCGCTGGCTTCGGCATGGCGCAAGCGATCCGCCATCACCGCCGGTGTACACGCGCCGCCGGGCAGCATCATGCCCATCGCCTCGCTGCACAGCGCCATGGTACTGGCGGTGCCCATCACCATGCAGGTGCCGGCAGACGGCGCCAGCTTGTTGTTGATCTCGCCGATTTCCTGCTCGGAGATTTCGCCCGCGCGATACTTGCCCCAGAAGCGGCGGCAGTCGGTGCAGGCACCCAGACGCTCACCTTTGTGGTCGCCGGTAATCATCGGCCCGGTCACCAGCATGATGGCCGGCATATTGGCGCTGGCCGCACCCATCAGCAGCGCCGGCACGGTTTTGTCGCAACCGCCGATCAGCACCACCGAATCCACCGGCTGCCCGCGGATCATCTCCTCGGTGTCGATAGACATCAGATTGCGCAAATACATGCTGGTCGGATGCGCGAACGATTCATGCAGCGTGATCACCGGAAACTCCACCGGCAGCCCGCCCGCCAGCATCACGCCGCGCTTCACCGCCTCGATCAAATCGGGCACGTTGCGGTGGCACGCATTAAAGCCGCTGAAGGTGTTGGTGATGCCGACGATGGGCCGGTCCAGCGCATCATCGGTGTAGCCCATCGCCTTGATGAAGGCTTTGCGCAAAAAGAGGGAGAATTCTTCGTCGCCGTAAGCCGTGAGGCCTTTGCGCATGCCGCGTTTGGGAGTTGCCATTGAATTATCCTGGTCAAATTGAGATCAGTATTTTACGGCCATCACGTCGGTCAGGGCGAAATCGTTGCCCTTGAACAGCAATGCCTGACGCGATACCTTGCACAACGCATAGACGCAGCAATCGCCCATGTTGAGCGCGGCCTTGTGATTGCCTTTTCCATATTTACGCCATGCCTGCACGGCGATGGCCGCCTGCTCGCCGGAGAACTCCACTACTTTAATTTTTGCCAGATCGAGAAATGCCTGGAAATCCTTACCGGCCTCCCGCCCCTTGCGTGCCTCAATCACAATGCCCGCCTCCAGCAACGATACGGCGCTGCACAGCGTGTTTTCGCTGGTTGCGAGAATTCCCGCAAAGACCCCGGCCTCGGTTTCCTCGAAAATCACCGCCAGCAGCGCGGAAGTATCGACCACCATTACCGTGGCAGGCCGTGCTCGTCGTAACCCAATATGACCTCCGGCGAGCGCGCGTCGCGGGTGCGTCTGCGGTTGATACGCCGCGCCACGGTAAGAAGCTGCTGCGCCGCTGCGTGAGTTTCGCGCGGCGAACGCAGTTTGGCCAGCCGTTCTTCAAGGGCGATCACGATCGCCCTCGTCATGGTCTCACCGGTGCGCCCGGCGATATCACGGGCGAGCGCTTCGACTTTGATGTTGCGAATGCTGATGGGCATGTCAGGTATGGAAGACGCCGGTAAAGTGATTGTATATACGAATTTATTGAGTATATACCGTGCCATGCCTATCCGCAAGCGAGAGCGAGATCACGGCGCGCCAGTGCTATCGCCGCCGCTTGCCGGCGGGTATCGCCCTGCCCAGCTCCTTGAGTATTTCGATCAATCGATGCGCAGCAGGCGGCAAGTAACCATCTTTGCGATGGTAAACAGCCGCACGGCGCTCCATGCGAAGCTCCTCAACCGGCAGTTCGGCCATCCGGTAACGTCGCATCGCGTTCTCTGCAACTAAGCTTGCGCTGTAGAGAAGCAATTCAGAGGATTCGACTACGGAGCGCCGCAATTCGAGGGAATTTTCGATTCCAGCATCAGCGAAGGAGACGGCAGGCCGCTGTCCTCGAAAATACTGCAAAAATGTTTTCCAGCTAAACGAATTTAAATCTGATGACCATGTTCCTTCGCCAAGTCTGCCAGCGTTACCCGTTTTCGCCCAGCCAAGGGATGACTTGCAGCGCCATAAACCACCCGGAAATCACTAAACAGTTGCTCACATGCAAGGTTGGAGGGCATGGGGCGCCGCACGGCACAGACGATAAAATCTACCAGCCCACTTTGCAATGCGGGCATTATCCGTGTCGAACTCATCACACTTGCCCCGAGGGAAACGTTTGGTGATTCACGCCGCAACGTAACATAGGCGTTCGCAATGAGGTATTCAGATACACCGGAGTTCACGCCTACTTTGACATGCCCGACTCGACCGGCGCCGATGTCAGCCGCTTCGTGTCGGATGTCATCCAACGCAAGTTGCAGTTTGCCCGCACGTACGATCAGTGCCTTGCCGACGGCGGTAAGTTCCACGCCCTTCGGCGTGCGTTGTATGAGCTTGGCGCCCACGGACTTCTCCAGCCGCCGCAAGCTCTTGCTGAGTGCGGTAGCGCTAAGCCCTAAAGCGTCGGCAGCACGCCCGACACTTCCGTGCTCGGCCACCACTTGAAATAGCGGATATCGCGGATTTCCATGTGCGTAACCAGAATTCAGTGATCACTGAATTCTGGATCATTGCGGATGTGCATAACCGCTGGCAAACTTTTATCCATCAATGGCAGTTTTCGTGACGGGAGTACATGATGCGCCGATGTGCCTTCGTACTACTTGCACGGCTTGTGCAGTATGGTTCGCGCCTGTCGCACAGGCACAACAGAAATTTCCAGCGAAGCCGATTCGCCTGGTGACGACCAGCGCCGGCGCCACACCTGACACTCTGGCTCGGCTTATCGGTTCAAGAATGTCCGAGAACCGGGGGCAACCGGTGGTAATCGAAAACCGGCCCGCGGCAATCGAGTTCGTTACGGTCGCCAAGGCAACGCCGGACGGTTACACGCTATTGCTGGCTTCGGCCGCACTGGCCATTCGAGCCGTGCTGATCCCCAATCTTCCTTACGATACGCTCAAGGATTTTGCAGGAGTCACCGAAATCGGGAAATCCAACACGGCGTTGCTTGTGGGGGCCGGGCTAGGCGTGAAATCGGTCAAAGAGCTTGCTGCTTACGCAGAGGCTCGGCCCGGCAAAATATTTTTTGCCACGGGTGCCGCCGGCAGAACGGAAAGGTGTCAGGTCTTGCCTTTTGCCTCACTGCCCGTCGAAAAGGGTAGGGTAGAGGACAGGCTCGCGCCTGCCCTCCCTCATCAAACCGTGCATGCGGTTTTCCCGCACACGACTTTCCGATGTTCTTCACGCCGTAGGCATGACACCTTCCACGCTAAACCACCGCCGCCCGCGGCCACGGAACTCAGTCCGGCTCGCCGCGGTCGCGACCTGGTTTGAGCAGTAGCAGGTGATCTATCTCGCGGCGCCTGGCCTTGCCAACCATGTCGTGCGCCTGCGTCGGATCGGCCTGGCACTTCGCGAACGTGTCCTTATCTATGACCTCGTACCATTCGGTGTACTCGACCATCGAGTTGCGCACGGGTATTCCGATGTAGTTGCGCCCGGTCTCCAGGTCAACCTCCAAAGAAAATCGGTTCACCCGATCAACGAACAAGACTTTGAGCTTCGGCATGGGTTCGATTCTAGTCGCGAGTTGTCGTCAGGGCGATCCAAGTCCTAATGCACTTATCACGCTTGCAACCGCGTACCCGACGACGACAGCCTCGCGGGGCTGAAGCACTGCCGCAAACCGCATCTCCTCGGTCATGCGCACCCGGTCCGACGAACTCATCGGCTATCTTCCCACGGCTCGTTGGCGTGGAGCTGCGCAACATACTCGGCCAGTGTGCGTATCTCGCTGTTGAAAATGTAGTAGTTCGCGCGATGCTGCGGCTCGCGGGGCGCTTGGGAACCGCGATTGAGCAACTGCTCGAAGGTCGCGAGGACGAACAACTCCTTGCCAGACGCGAGCGCCTCGCGTTCAGCGGCCGCCAGATCCTCGGCCTTGTTCCGTTCCGCCTCCGCAAAGTAGTACGTGACCCAACTCATGTCATGCTATTGGGACGGGGGTATAGAAATTTCAAACAGCATGTGTGCATAGCCGCCAATGTATCCGCCAAGCCGCCAGCGGTCAATCAGTCAATCACGCATCATTTCTTCCCGTGCTCGGCCTGCGTTCCCGCAAAAACTCTCCGCACCTGCCGCTCGAATCACATCAAAACGTTAATCTGGCACGGCAATGGGCGAGCCATCTCCTCGGCCCCTGTAAAACCCTGCCGATTCAAGCCGCCTCAAACCCGTCGAACAGCTCCACCCGCCGCGCTTTGGCCCGTGGCGGCGGCCGCGCATTGCCCGATGTCGATGTCGAACACGCGCTTTAACAGCCGCGGCTATAATCTTCATGCCCCTGACTGCCATGCGGAATCATCATGAAACCAACCAACACCCTCTTCATCCTCTCCGACGAACACAACAAACGCGTGCTCGGCTACCACGGACACCCGATGATAAAAACGCCGAATCTCGACGCACTCGCCGCACGCGGCACGCGCTTTACCAACGCCTACACCAACTGCCCGATCTGCGTGCCGGCGCGCGCTTCGTTCGCCACCGGACGTTATGTACATGAGCATCGCTGTTGGGACAACGCGATTGCCTACGACGGCAAAATCCCCTCGTGGGGTCATCGGCTGATGGCGCAGGGGCATCATGCGGTTTCCATCGGCAAGCTGCATTACGCCAGCGGCGATGACGTGAAGCGCAACGGCTTTGACGAAGAAATTCTACCGATGCATATCGTCAACGGCGTGGGTGATTTGCTGGGTTTGATACGCGACGAACTGCCACGCCGCAAGGGTGCGGCCAATCTCGGCCCCGAGGCTGGGCCGGGCGAATCGGATTACACACGTTACGACCGCTCGATTGCCGATGAAACCGTGAAATGGCTCACGCACGAAGCGCCGAAGTATCGCGACAAACCGTGGGCCATGTACGTGGGATTCGTGGCGCCGCATTTTCCGCTGATCGCGCCGCAGGAGTTCTACGATATGTATCCGGTGGACAAGGTGCCCTTTCCCGACATGTATGCGCAGTCCGAGCGTCCGCGCCATCCATTCACCGACGCCATGCGCAAATCCATGTGCTTTGATGAGCCTTTCGATGAGCCGATGGTGCGGCGCGCGATTGCCGCGTACTTCGGCCTCACCACCTTCATGGATCACAACGTCGGCAAAATTCTCAAAGCGCTCGAATCACTCGGCATGCTCGACAACACACGCATCGTTTACTCCTCCGATCACGGCGACAACCTCGGCACGCGCGGCATGTGGGGCAAATCAACGATGTATGAAGAATCGGCCGGCATTCCGATGATCATCGCCGGGCCGGGTGTGCCGCGCGGCAATGTGTGCGACACGCCAGTGACGCTGGCCGATGCGTTCCCCACTTACGTGCAGTGCGTGGGGGCGAAGTTTGATGCCAGCGATGCGACGCTGCCAGGCGTGTCGCTCTATGACATCGCCAACGGACTTGTGCCCAAGCGCACGATCTTGTCCGAGTATCACGCGGCTGCGTCAATCACCGGCAGTTCAATGATCCGCCACGGACAATACAAATACGTGCACTACGTCGGCCTGCCGCCGATGTTGTTCGACCTGCAAGCAGACCCTTACGAGCGTATCGATCTCGGTCGCGATGCCAGGTACGCCAGTGTGATCGCCGAATGCGAAGCGACGCTGCGCAAAGTGGTTGATCCCGATGCCGCCGACCGCAACGCGAAGGCCGATCAGGTTGCCGCGATTGAAAAGAACGGCGGCAAGGACGCCATACTGGGCAAGGGCACGTTCCGTTACTCGCCGCCACCGGGGGTTAAGGCCGCTTATCATTGATATGTATAAGTATTTATTTTTAAACACTTTTTTATTCTGCGCCGCGATAGGCAGCAGCGCCGCAGCACAGGCGCAAAACTATCCGTCGCGTCCAATCCGCTTTCTCGTCCCCGGCGCCGCAGGCAGTTCGCAAGACATCGTCGCGCGCATACTTTCCAACAAACTCGCACAACAACTCAATCAGCAATTCGTGGTGGATGCGCGCGCGGGCGCGACCGGTGTGATCGCCATCGATATCGCCAGGACAGCGGCGCCCGATGGCTACACGCTGATCGCCGCCACGAGTTCGCTCTTCTCCGGCATCCCCGCGCTGAAAGCGAAACTGAGCTACGACCCGGATCGTGACTTCGCGCCGCTGTCGCGCATGGCCTCGGTCGCCAACGTGGTCACCGTCAACGCGGCGCTCGGCGTGGACAGCGCCGCCGATCTGGTCAAGCTCGCGCGCGCGAAACCGGGGCAGCTTAACTACGGCTCGGCAGGCAATGGTTCACCCGCGCATATCGCGGGCGCGATGTTCGATGTACTCGCCGGCGTGCGCAGCAACCACGTGCCGTACAAAGGCGCCGCGCAGGCGCTCACCGATGTCATCGGCGGCCAACTGCATTACCTCATCACCTCGCCGCTGGTGGCGATGCCGCACGCGAAAGGCGGTCGCATCAAGGTGCTCGCCACCACCGGCGCGAAGCGCGATCCGCTGCTGCCCGAGCTGCCGGTATTCGCAGACACCGTGCCCGGCTATGAAATCACGCAATGGTGGGGCGTGGTCGCGCCGGCGAAAACGCCACCTGAGATTCTCAAACGCCTGCACGCCGAAATCATCAAAGCGCTGCAATCACCCGATGTGCGCGATCTGCTCGCCAAACAAGGCGCCACCGCGCAACCAGAATCGCCCGCTGAATTCGCCGCCTACATGAAAACCGAGCGCATACGCATCGGCAATCTGGGCAAAAAAGCAGGCATCACACTTGATTGAAACCCATGACTCAACCCGCCAATCTTATATTTTTCCAGTCCGACAATCACAACCGCGCGATCACTGGCTGCTACGGCCACGCATACGTGAAAACGTCCAACATCGACCGCATCGCCAATGCCGGCGCGCGCTTCGAGAATTCGTACAGCGCGAGCGCGCTGTGCTGCCCCGCGCGCGCGGCGATTGCCACCGGGCGCTATCCGCATCAAACCGGCTTCTGGGATAACGCGATTGCCTACGACGGCAGCGTGCCCTCCTGGCATCACCGGCTGCGCGAGCAGGGGCACACGGTGGTTGCCGTCGGCAAGCTGCACTATCGCTCGGCCGACAACGATAACGGCTTCACCGAGGAAATCGAACCCATGCATTTGCACGATGGCAAGGGCGCGATCAAGAATTTGCTGCGCGGCTTTGACACCGAGCCGGCCAAGGACGACGGCAGTTTCTGGAAGCTCTACATGCAGCGCTCCGGCTTGGGTGAAACGCATTATCAGGAATACGACCGGCGCATCACCGCGAAATCCATCGAGTGGTTAAAGTGCCACAAGCGCAACGGCGCCAAACCGTGGGTGCTGTATGTGTCTTACATCAGCCCGCATCCGCCGTTCACCGTGCCGCAACGGCTCTTTGATCTGTATCCCGAAAAAGACATGCCGCTTCCCGCGGGCTTTCGCCCCGGCGAGCGCAGCGAACATCCGGCCACGCAATATCTGCGGCACATGGACGGCATGCTCGACATGACCGACGAAACAGCGCTGCGGCGCATTGCCGCGGGTTACTTTGGTCTCATCACGCACATGGATGAACAAATCGGCGCGGTGCTGAAGGCCGCCGAGGAATTTGGCCTGCTCGCCAATACGCGCATTGCTTACACCAGCGATCATGGCGAGTTGTTCGGTTCGCAGGGCCTCTTCGGCAAAAAGAATCTCTACGAAGGCGGCATCGGCGTGCCGCTGGCGATCTGCGGCCCCGGCGTGCCGCAAGGAAAGGTATCGAAGCAGATTGTTTCGCACGTGGATTTGTTTCCCACCATTGTCGAAGGCGCGGGTGCGCGCATGGCGCGCGCCGACGATGATCTGAAAGGCGTATCGCTGTGGCCCGCGATCAGTGGTGTTGACGCCACGCGCCTGGGCTTCGCCGAATATCATGCCCAAGCCTCCAGGGCCGCCGCGTATGCGCTACGCGAGGGCGGCATGAAACTCATTTATCACGTGGGTATGCCGGCGCAATTGTTCGATCTTAAAAACGATCCCGACGAGCTGAAGGATTTGTCTCGAACCGAACCCGCGGCCGTTGCCGCGCTCGAAGCAAAACTGCGCGCGATCTGCGATCCCGAAGCCACCGACGCGCGCGCCAAGGCCGATCAGCGCAAGTGGGTGGAATACTGGGGCGGGCGCGAAAAGGTTGCCGGCAGTTCGCAGATTTTGTTCACCCCGCCGCCGGGGGTGTCGAAAGAGGAAGCCTGGGCGATACCTGGCCCCCAAGCCGCATGACCCTCACCGAACTACGCTACATCGTCGCCGTCGCGCGCGAAAAACATTTCGGCCGCGCGGCGGAGAAATGCTTCGTCAGCCAGCCCACGCTGTCGGTGGCGATCAAAAAGCTGGAAGACGAACTCGGTGTGGCGCTGTTCGAGCGCGGCGCGAATGAAGTGCGTGTCACCGATGTCGGCAACCGCGTTATCGAGCAGGCGCAGCGCGTGCTCGAGGAAGCCTCCGCCATCAAGCACATCGCCGCCGCCGGCAAGGATGAACTCGCCGGGCCGCTGCGCTTTGGCGCGATCTACACCGTCGGCCCCTACGTGACGCCGCAGTTGATACCGCTCATCATGAAGCGCGCGCCGAAAATGCCGCTGCTAATACAAGAAAATTACACCGCGAAACTCGGCGAGCTGCTGAAAAACGGCGACATCGATTTGATACTGTTGTCCGAACCGTTTAACGAACCGGGCATCGTCACGCACGCGATCTACGACGAACCGTTTCGCGTGGTAATGCCGGCTACGCATGAGTGGGTGAAAAAATCGCGCATCGCCGCGGCGGACTTGTGCAGCGAAAACCTGCTGCTGCTCTCCAGTGGCAACTGCTTTCGCGATCAGGTGCTGCAAACCTGCGCGCAGGCAAAACGCGTGGTCAACGCAGGCCTGCAACAAAGCCTGGAAGGCAGCTCGCTCGAAACCATACGCCAGATGGTCGCCTCGGGCGTCGGTATCACCGTGCTGCCCTCCACCGCCGCCGAGTCGCGCACCGCCGACACCAAGCTCACCGCGATGAAAAATTTCGCCGCGCCCGAACCGTCGCGCCGTATCGCGTTGGCGTGGCGCAAGAGTTTTCCGCGTCTGCGCGCCGTGCAGGCCGTGCGCGAGGCGCTGCTGGCTTGCAAGCTGCCGGGGGTGACACTACTGCCCTCGGCCAAGCCCATCGAGCACTGACGGCGGTTATTTTTCCGCCAGTGCCTTGCGCAGATCGCCAGTCACGCGCGAGCCTTCCGCGAGGATGAAGGCGATATCGCTGTTGGTGGTGAGAAAACGCGCGCCCTTGCGGATGAATTCCATCTGCCGAGGAATGTTACGGTCACCGCCCACGCCGGCGACCTTGCCGTGTTTGTTGCACGCGGCAAACACCTTGTCGAGCGCGGCCAAGTGCTCGGGCGTGCCGTAAGCGCCGGGGATGCCCATCGAGGTCAGTAAATCGTTGGAACCAACATGCACCACATCCACGCCCGGCACGGCGGCAATCGCATCAACGTTGGCGAGCGCCTCCGGCGTTTCGATCATGCACACCACCAGAGTATTGTCGTCGAGCGCGCGCACCGCATCCCCGGTTGAAATCGCCGCGTAGTTGAACACCGCAAAGCCGCCCGCCACCGAGCGCCGGCCGAGCGGCGGATACTTGGCGCGATCCACCGCGCGCTTGGCTTCCGCCGCCGTATTCACGTCCGGAAACACGATGCCCATGATTCCATTGTCGAGCAGCACCGCGGTGTCCTGATCGTCGCAACCGCGCACGCGCGCGAGCGGCGCGATGCCGCACGCGAGCGCACCCTGCGCGATGTGGCCTATGGTCTCGAGGTTGTAGAGCGCGTGCTGCGCGTCGACGAACACAAAATCGTGGCCAGTGGCCTTCGCCAGCCGCGCGACTTCTCCCGAACGCCCCAGGCGCGCGAGCATGCCGAGCGCGGGCCTGCCAGCCTTGAAACATTCCTTCACGGGGTTGGGTAGCGATAGCGGTAAGGGTGCCGCCATGGTGTGTGCTCCAGTGGTTGTGAATTTGGCCAACAGTGTAATGCGGCGCGCGCGGCGGCGCCAGCACTGCACGCGGGTAGTGTACGCGGGCAGTGTAATAGCCAGTGACTATCAATCCAATCATAACAATCAATTGGATTGATACATCGATCATCCGCAAAATGCGTCTCAAGCGTGAATGACACGCTCAACCCGAGAAACAAGAAGACGCAGATGAAACCCGAATCAATCACCGTCAAAAACATCGAAGCTGCCTTCGCTGGCGAGTCGATGGCCCATATCAAGTACCGCTACTTTGCCAAAATTGCCCGCGCGCACGGCGACATCGAGACCGCCAAGGTGTTTGAAGTCACCGCCGCGCAGGAAGTGGAACACGCCTTCGGTCACCTCGACCTGCTCTACCCGCCGCGCGAACTCACGCCTGCAAAAGCGCTGGAAATGGCGATTGCCGGCGAGACCCACGAATACACCGAGATGTATCCGAACTTCCGCCATCTCGCCGAAGAGGAAGGCAATGCCGCGGCAGTGAAGGAGATGGACGCGCAAATCGAGGAATCCGAAGAGCACGCCGCGCGCTTCCGGCAAACCCTCGCCAAGGCGGCCAAGCGCTTTGCCGCGCTGGCGAAAGTGGAAGAACGTCACGCCCACCATTACAAGGCGACGCTGGCGAAAGTGCGCTGTTGATTGACCCCCGATCGATTTATTACAAGGAGACTGATATGAAGCAATGGCAATGTGTGGTGTGCGGTTACATGTACGACGAAGCCGCCGGCGACCTGGAGCACGGCATCGCGGCGGGCACGCGCTGGGCTGATGTACCATCGGACTGGGCCTGCCCCGAATGCGGCATCGCAAAAGTAGACTTCGAGATGGTGTTGCTGGTAGCGTAATACCCCCTTATTTTCAATCCACTGCAACGGAGAACATCATGAGCAAAATCGATATCGGCATCAAGGACAAGGATCGCAGAGTCATCGCGGACGGACTCTCGCGCCTGCTCGCGGATACTTATACGCTATACCTCAAGACCCACAACTTCCACTGGAACGTGACGGGACCGATGTTTCAGACGCTGCACCTGATGTTCGAGACGCAGTACAACGAATTGGCGCTCGCCGTGGACCTGGTGGCCGAGCGCATTCGAGCGCTGGGCTACCCGGCGCCGGGCACCTACGCGCAGTACGCGAAGCTCTCCTCGATCAAGGAGACCGCCGGCGTGCCCAAGGCCACGGACATGATTGCGTTGCTGGTCGAAGGCCAGGAGGCCGTGGTGCGCACCGCGCGCTCGATCTTCCCGTTGGTGGAAAAAGTCAACGACGAGCCGACAGCAGACTTGCTGACCCAACGCATGCAGGTTCACGAGAAAACCGCATGGATGCTCAGGAGTTTGCTGGAAAAGTAAATAGGTAACTTCGCAAGACTTCGTTGATCGATCACTGTACGAAACTTACCCTGGATCAAGCGGTCAATAGTCATCACCCCAACGAGACAACCATGACAACCGAAGCAAAATGCCCCTTCTCGGGCGGCACCCCCAAAAACACCGTGGCACGTGGCGCACCAACGAATGCAGACTGGTGGCCTCGCCAATTGAAGATGAGCATCTTGCACCAGCACTCCCCCAAGTCAGACCCCATGGGGGAAGCGTTTGACTACGCCAAGGAATTCAACAGTCTCGATCTGCGTGCCGTGGTCAAAGACCTCCATGCGTTGATGGCAGACTCGCAGGACTGGTGGCCCGCGGACTGGGGCCATTACGGTGGCTTGATGATACGCATGGCGTGGCACAGTGCTGGCACCTACCGTACCGCTGATGGCCGCGGCGGCGCGGGCACGGGCAACCAGCGTTTTGCGCCGCTGAACAGTTGGCCCGACAACGGCAACCTCGACAAGGCGCGCCGTTTGCTGTGGCCGATCAAGCAAAAGTACGGCCGCAAGCTTTCCTGGGCGGACTTGATGATTCTCTCGGGAAACGTCGCGCTGGAGTCGATGGGTTTCAAGACCTTTGGTTTCGCGGGTGGCCGCCCGGACATCTGGGAGCCGGAAGAAGACATCTACTGGGGCTCCGAGAGCACCTGGCTGGGGGACAAACGTTACGCCGGCGACCGTCAGCTTGAGAATCCGCTTGCCGCCGTGCAAATGGGTCTGATCTATGTGAACCCGGAAGGCCCGAACGGCAGCCCGGACCCGGTGGCCTCGGGCCGTGATGTGCGCGAAACCTTCGCGCGCATGGCCATGAACGACGAAGAAACCGTGGCGCTGGTGGCTGGCGGCCACACGTTTGGCAAAGCGCACGGCGCGGGCGACCCCAAGCTGGTTGGCCCCGAACCCGAAGGCGCGCCGATCGAAGAGCAGGGCCTGGGCTGGAAGAACAGTTTCGGCACCGGCAAGGGCGTGCATGCCACAACCAGTGGCATCGAAGGCGCCTGGAAACCGAATCCCACAAAATGGGATAACGGCTATTTCGACATGCTGTTCGGCTACGAATGGGAGCTGACAAAGAGTCCGGCGGGCGCCCATCAGTGGGTGGCAAAAAACGTCAAGCCGGAACACATGATTCCGGACGCGCACGATCCATCCAAGAAACATCCGCCGATGATGACCACCGCCGACCTCTCGCTGCGCATGGACCCGGCCTACGAGAAGATTTCGCGCCATTTCCACCAGAACCCGAAGGAGTTCGCCGATGCGTTCGCCCGCGCCTGGTTCAAGCTGACGCACCGCGACATGGGACCGCGCGCCCGCTACCTCGGCCCGCTGGTACCCAAAGAAGCGCTGATCTGGCAGGACCCGATTCCCGCTGTCGATCATCCCCTGGTCAATGAGCAGGATGTTGCAACCCTGAAATCCAAGCTCCTCGCATCCGGACTGTCCATTTCCCAACTGGTCAACACAGCCTGGGCATCGGCAGCCACATTTCGTGGCAGCGACAAACGCGGTGGCGCGAACGGCGCGCGTATTCGTCTAGCGCCGCAGAAGCACTGGGAAGTCAACCAACCTGCGGAATTGGCAAAAGTTCTGGCAAAACTGGAAGCCATGCAGAAAGAGTTCAATGGCGCGCAGTCCGGCGGGAAAAAAGTCTCGCTGGCTGACCTGATCGTTCTGGGTGGCTGCGCAGCGGTCGAAGCAGCGGCGAAGAAGGCTGGTAGTGACATAAAAGTGCCCTTCTCGCCGGGACGCATGGATGCGTCACAGGCGCAGACCGATGTGGAATCATTCGCCGTGCTGGATCCGGCCGCGGACGGGTTCCGCAACTACGCTCGCAAAGGACTCGAGGGGGCGGCGGCCGAGCTGCTGGTGGACAAAGCGCAGTTGATGACGCTGACCGCCCCTGAGATGACGGTTCTGGTCGGCGGTCTGCGCGCCCTGAATGCGAACGTCGGACAGGCCAAACACGGCGTATTTACCCAGCGCCCCGAGACGCTGACCAATGACTTTTTTGTCAAACTGCTCGACATGAACACGAAGTGGCAGAAGTCCGCCACCGAGGGCGTGCTGGAAGGTCTCGACCGCAAGACCAGCGAGATCAAGTGGACGGGTACCGTCGTGGATCTCGTCTTCGGTTCAAACGCCCAGCTCCGGGCACTCGCGGAAGTCTATGCCTGCAGCGACTCGCAGCAGGCGTTCGTGCGTGACTTTGTGGCGGCCTGGAACAAGGTCATGAACCTTGATCGCTTCGATCTTTAAGTGATCTCGGAATAGCCGCGGGTGTATACGCGTTCCATGCGGCTGGTTCATCCCTGAGTACGCGTGCGGCTGCCCTGCACATCCAATGCATGGCTGCTGCGTTCGCTGCCGCGGAAATAGCGGGATAACAGGGCAACGTACGCCGTGCGCGATAGCGCCCGCGCGCATGGCGCACGCTGCCTACTTCTTCCCATGGCCGCAGTCTGTTAGGATGCGTCCCTTGTTTTCACTCAACAATTCAGCATGAATCCAATCGTTATCGTCGGCAGCGGCCTCGCGGGCTACGGCGTCGCCAAGGAACTTCGCAAGCTCGACAAGAACACGCCGCTTGTCATCATCACCGCCGACGGCGGCGAATCGTATTCCAAACCGATGTTGTCCAACGCGCTTGCCTCGAAAAAGGCGCCCGCCGCGCTGGCGATGGCGCAGGCGGCACAGATGGAGACTCAACTTCCGGCAATGATACGCACACGCACGTGCGTTGCCGCGATTGCGCCTGATCGCCACGAAATCACTACTGGCGATGAAACGCTCGCGTATTCCAAACTCGTGCTCGCGCTGGGCGCGGAACAAATACGCCTGCCGATCACCGGCAATGGCGCCGATGCCGTGCTGACCGTCAACGATCTTGACGATTACGCGACATTCCGCGCCGCGATTGAAGGCGGCAAGAGTGTCGCCATCATCGGCGCGGGATTGATCGGCAGCGAATTCGCCAATGACCTCGCCGCGACAGGGCACAAGGTTGACGTGATCGACATCGCAGCCCTGCCGCTGGGGCGGCTATTGCCGCCCGAAGGCGGCACACTGCTGAAGGACAAACTCGCGGCACTCGGAACGCGCTGGCATTTCGGCACGGGCGTGCAATCCATCGAGCGTGAGGGTGCGGCGTACAAGATTGCGCTCGCCAATGGCGAAACGATTCACGCAGACGTGGTGCTGTCGGCGGTCGGCCTCAAGCCCAGAATGGATCTCGCGCGCGCGGCCTGCCTCACGGTGAATCGCGGCATCGTCGTCAACCGCCAATTGCAAACCAGCGCCGCCGATGTCTACGCGCTCGGCGACTGCATCGAAATCGAAGGCCTGGTGCTGCCCTTCATCATGCCCATCATGCACGCCGCGCGCGCACTCGGCCCCACTCTCGCGGGCACGCCCACCGAGGTGAAGTACCCCGCGATGCCGGTGCTGGTGAAAACTCCCGCATGCCCGACCATCGTGTCGCCACCCGCACCGGGTGCCGTGGGTGTATGGAAAGTCGAGCAAACCGAAGGCGGCGTTAAGTCACTGTTTGTCGATGCGTCAGGGAAGCTGCTGGGTTTTGCGTTGAACGGCGCGGCGACCGCGGAAAGAGCGAAGCTGTTGCCGTTGTTGCCGGCGGTATTGGGGTAAACACTTTCAGTAGGATGGATGCAGCGTAGCAAAACCCATCACAGCGGTAACGCCTCACCCGGCTGCATCATTTCCACCGAACACCGGCGCGGCATGGACTTGGGTTGTGATGGGCTTCACCCATCCTACATGACTATTCGCGTTGGTCGCGTAGCCAACACCGCCGCACCACCTCGTGCACCCACGCATCCTCTTCGCGCAGAGAACTGAACTCATACGCCTGCGTGCCTTCATCGGCTTCCTGCCTCATCTTGTGCAATCGCGCCGAGCGCACGTTGGCGTCGTGCGCGGTGAAGCCGTATCGCTGGTAACGGTCGGCCTCGATGGCGATTTCCTCGCGCTTGCCACTGGCGAACCAGATCCACTCGGCGGCGAAGCCTTGCGCGAGTTGTTCGAGTTCGAGATAGATGCCTTGTTCAATCAGCACTGGCGTTGTCATCGCCGATAACGATGACGCGCCATCGCGCGCATGTAGCGACCACTCGGCGCTGCCTTCGGTGGCGTAAAAATCCAGCGCGTCGCCCTCGCGCACCACACGGAACAAAGCGTCGCGTTCATGATCCAGACAGTAGCCCAGCCACTCCTGCATATTCGCGCGATAAAACGTCAGCGCCAGTTCAAGCCTGCCGTTCAGGGCAACGCACACGTGCACCGGCGGCCCGGCGTCGATGGCGCGGTCAAGCTTGCCCATGGTTTGTTGGGTCAACTGGCCATTGGCGATGATCGCGGCGCCGCGCGCACCCGCGCCTGCATTCACCCACTCGGCGGCAAATTTCAACTCGGGGAATTCAAGCGAGGCCTGTGCGAACGCCGGAAACGGAATGCCGCCGCGCACCTTGAGGTCGTAGCACAACTGCGTCTCGGCGTGGTGGTCCACGCACTCACCGTCGATGGCTTGCTCCGCGAGCAGCAGTTTGACGCGCGCATCGCACGCCGTCAGTTGCGCCGCGTCGCCACTGACCATCACTGTGGCGTGCGTCACTAACATATTGTTTTTAAACGGTTTTTAGCTGAACGCCGCGAGCACAATCATCACGAAGATGAGCACGCCCAGCACCGCGAAGGCGATTTTCACCCAGCTCTTCGGATATTCGCCCGAGATGCTTCCGGTATAACCGTTCATCACCACCTGATAATTCGTCGTGCCGTAACGATAGGTGAGCATCCACAGCGGCGCGAGGATGTGCTTGAAGGTCTGATCGGAGTAACGCGTGTTCACCTGCAAGTTGCGCTGCGTGTCGCCCGGCACCTCGCGCGAGCACAGTTGCCGCACCTGCTGATCCATTTGCTGGCGCGAGCGTTGCGCGGCGGCGATCAAATCGATCTGATAACGCTCGACCACCCAGCCCGACAGATAACCCGCGTCGTACGGCACCAGTTCCTGCGTCGGGTACGGTTCTATCGCGCGCAGATGTTTGGCCTGCACGCCGAGCGATGCCGGCACCAGATCATCGTCGAAAAAATTATCCAGGCTGCCGCTTGAATGCTCCCAGCGCGTGCGCTGCACCTGGCGCGTCTGCCGGTTGCCGGAGCTATCGGTGTATTCCTCGGTCTCGTAATAGTGATAACCTGACTCAGCCGTCCAGTTGGCATACGCCTGCGCGTCGAATGTCCAGTATGGAATGTAGAGCCCCTTCACCGTGTCGGTGAGCGCGGCTTTCTTCAATTTGTTCGGCGCGAACCAGCGCGTGCCGTACCAGGCGCGGATGCCTTCGCGCGCTTTCGTCTCGGAAATTTTCATCGGCAACAGGCTGCCGGGTGAAAACGAATCCTTCACCTGCTCATACGGCACCAGGCTGCTTGACCCGCAGAATTCGCAACTCTTGGCCTGGTGCTTCGGATCAAAAACCGAAATCGCATGGCAGCTTTGACACTTGACCGACGTGCGCACCGCCTGCCAGCCGCGCTGGCTGTCGGGAATGCTGCGCAGCGTCTCGGCGAGATCGAGCTCCTTGATTTCACTCGCGTCGGTGCTCAGTTCGCCCGGCGCCTCGGTGCCGCAAAAGCCGCACACCAGCGCATGCTTGGTCGGATTCCAAGTCGCCTCCGCGCCGCACGCGGGGCACGTATGCTTGGCGCGTGCCTTAACTTCCGGCGGCTCCGGCGGCTCCGCCACCGCGGGCGCAGCCTCCGCCGGCCCCTTCCCCCAGGTTTCCGCCATGCCTAACTCGTCAGAAAATCATCGACCGCCTTGCGCGTGATACGCCATGTCGAGCCGATTTTCTTGCCCTTGAGATCGCCGGATTCCAGCGTCGCCATCACATCCGCTTCCGACACGCCCAGCAGCTTCGCCGCATCCGCAACCCCCATAAGTTCGGGAATCGCAGCGCCCGCCGCCGCCGGCGCTGCCGCCGCGGGGCCAGCCGCCGCGACACCCACGCCGGGTGCGACCGCCGGCGTGCCTTGCGCGCCCAGCATGCCGCCGGGTTGATTCATCATCTGCTGCGCCATGGCGAAACCCATCGCCATCTCGGCGGCCTGCCCGCCCATGCCGCCGCCCTCGCCCTTTGCCAGCCCCTCGGCCATCTGGAATTTAACGTAGTCGTTCAGATTGCCGATGGCACCCATGCTAGATCGTTTGTCGATGGCCGCTTCGACCTCGGGCGGCACGGAAACGTTTTCGACCAGGAAGCTGGTGATCTCCAAACCGTACTTCGGCCCAATGGCCGGATTGATGAGCGTAAGCAACGCCTCGCCCAGTTCGGTGTAACGCGTCGCCATGTCGAGCGCGGGCACGCCCGAGCTTGCCATCGCGTCGCTGAACACGCTGACCATGCGGCTCCTCATGGTGTCGGCGAATTCATCCAGATGAAAATGAAAATCGCTGCCCGCGACTTCTTTCAGGAAGATTCTCGGATCGACGATCTTGAAATCATAGGTGCCGAATGCGCGCAGGCGCACGATGCCGAAGTCCTTGTCGCGCAGCATGATCGGATTGGCCGTACCCCACTTGTTGCCGGTGAACAGCCGCGTGGTGACGTAATACACATCGGCCTTGAATGGCGACTCGAAACCGTACTTCCAGCTTTTGAGCTTGGTCAGCACCGGTATGTTATCGGTGACCAGCGTGTGCTTGCCCGGCTTGAAAGTGTCGCCGAATTCGCCCAGGTAGACAAACTGCGCCACCTGCGACTCGCGCACGATCAGTTGCGCGCCTTTCTTGATCGCCTTGTCTTCGTCGGGGAAGCGGTAAGACAGCGTGTCGCGTGAATCATCCGTCCATTCGATTACGTCGAGTAACTCACCTTTGATCAGATCCATCAGGGCCATGTTGTTCTCCTTAGCGGGTAAAGAAATTCAGCAGGAAGTTTAACCCAAGCAAAAAGCTCGTGCATAAAGCTAGTGATCAAAATGAAAATGCAGCGTGGTGCGCCCGCCGCGGTGCGTGGATTGCACCTTGTCCGCGCTGCCTCTGAGCAGGTAGCCCGCGAGCAGGCGCTCGCCGTCGTCGCTGGCGAGGATGGTGGCGGCATCGGGCTTGCGTTCGGGCAACGCCAGCGGCGCGCCTTGGTAATCTAGCCGCACATCGAGGTTGAACTCGTCAAAGCTTGCGATGATTTCCTTGCCGCCGGGCGTGTCACCGATGACTTCCACTGCTTGCTGCAAGCAAAAGCGCGCGCGGTTCACCACGTCGTGCCGCGCCGCCCAGCCCGCGCCGTGTTCGGACATGAATTGCTCGATGACCTCTCGTGCGTCCGGTGCATCGGCGCCGGATTCGAGTTGCAGCGTTTCCCGTTCGCGGATGCCGATGCGCATCACGATGTTGAGCACCACCGCGCAGGTGGTGCCGAGCACCAGCGAGTTACCGAACACCGGCTGGAAGGCATCGGGCAGCGTCGCGAACACATCGCGATACACGTCGGCCATCACCGCCATCGCGAACGAGAAACCAATCACCACCACGCGGCGCTGGTCGAGCATGCGCGCGGTAATCATCTGCAGGCCATTGGTCAGCACGAACATCGAGGTGAAAACCAGCATCGCGGCCATCACCGGAGCCGTGGTCGCCATCAGGAAAAACACCGCCCACGGCACGAATGCCAGTAAAACGAAAGTCGCGCCTATCGAGTAACCGAGCACGCGGCTGGTCATGCCGGACGCCTGCGACAACCCGATGGAAGACACCGAAGTATTGACGCCCGGACTGCCCATAAGACCGCACAACAACACACTCAGCCCGCTGCCCGCCACGCCGCCCGAGATGGATTTGAAATTCGGGCGCGTCCACTCACTGTCGTTGATGCGTTGCGCGGTGGAGATATTGCCCATCAGCACCACCGTGGCCGCGACCGCCGCGATGACGAACGGCAGCACCAGCGACGCATCAAATTGCCAACTGACATGCCCCATCGATGGCACCCTCACCAGCGGTAAACCGTCCGCCGGCAGCGGCGTGAGGAAATCGATGCCCGCCAGCTTGCAGGTGATCATGCCAGTCGCGGCGCCAATCAGGCTGGAGAACATTTTCGGATAACCGCGCGTCCACACGTTTAGCCCGATCATGATCGCAAGTGTGAACAGCGCGATGTTGATGTACGCCGGCTGTATGGCACCGGTTGTGGCAAGCCCCAGGCCGTAGCGCACGCCCAGCACCGCCAGCGAAAGCCCGGTTACAGCCACCACGATGCCCGCGATCTCCGGCGGCAACAGCGCACGCAGCCGCGGCAACAGCGGCGCGATCAACACCTGCGTGATGCCCGCGATCATCGTCATGCCGAACACCACCGCGAGACCGCCGTGCTTTAACGCATACAACGACGGCCCCAGATACACCAGCGAAAATCCGGCGGGCACCAGAAAGCCCGAACCCAGCCAGCGTGTGCGCATGCTCATGAGCACCGTGCTCACGCCCACCGCCAGCATTGCGAACGACATCAGATCGAGCAACTGCGCCGGCGTGAGCTTGGCCTCGGTGGCGAGTATCACCGGGTAAATCAGAAACGTGCTGATCACCGCGACGTGCTGCAACGTGCCAAAGCCCAGCACGCCGGGCGGCGGCGTGTCGTTAACGTCGTAGATGAGTCCGGTGGGGCGTGCCATGGGCGCTTCTTACCCTAACCTATAAGTATTTGTTTTTATTGACATTTTACACTTTGCGTATCAATGATGCCACACCCGCGCAGGCAAACAGCGTGAGCAACGCGTAGGACAGCACGTAACTGCCGCTCAACAACTGTATCAGCGCGAACAGCGGCGGCACCACCACCGCGCCGCTGTATGCAAATGTCAATGACGCGCCGGTGGCGTGCGCCACCTTGCCCGGCGGCGCCGCGCGCGCGAGCTCGGCGATGTAGACGCCGTTCCAGCCGAACGTGCAAGCGCCGAACACGATTGCAAGCATGAGTATGCCCGCGTACGGCCATTGCGCATTGATTTGCGTGAAGAGCGCGGCGCACAGCGCCGTCACCACGCCCAGCCCGATCAGCACGCGGCGCGCGTCTCCCAGCGCATCGGCCAGCGCGCCCCACGCGAGGCGGCCCGCCAGGCCCGCAAGCATGCCCGCGGAGAGCACCGCGCCCGCGCGCACCATGTCCAGCGCCGCCTGCTCGACCAAAAACACCACCATGAAACTCGAATAGGTGAGTTGCACGCCGCCATACAAGAACGCGGTCAGCGACAGCCGGCGCAACGCGCGATGCGTGAGCACCATGCGCATCGATTCGATCATGCCGGCGCGCGCGACTGCCTTGCGCACATCCGGCCGGTCGAAGCGCGCGCGCACTGATTGCAGCGCCAGCGCCACCGCGAGACACGCAGCGCCCGAAACCACCACCGCCGTGCGCCAGCCCGCGGCCAGTATCAGCCATGGCACGGCAAAGCCCGCGAGCGCGCCGCCCAGCGTCACCCCGGTCTGGCGTATCGACATGATGAAATTGAACATGCGCGGCGGCGTGTGCTCCACCAGCAATGCGGATCCCGAAGGCGTCGATGGCCCATAACCAACGCCGATCACGATAGCGGCAAGCAGCGCCCACAACGGATGCACGAGCGCGGTCAGCGCCAGACCGCACCCGGTCAACACCAGACCATTTTGCGTGACACGCACCGCGCCCAGGTGCGGCACGCGCGCGCCGATCTGCGGCGCGGCGCACGCCGCCGCCAGATAAATCAGCGAAGTCATCAACCCCACGGCGGATGCAGGCACGCCGATATCGGCACTCGCCACCGGCGCCAGCACGCTGGGTGCAAACATCATCGCGGCGGTGAAGGTCTGGCCGATGAGTGCAACGGGAAGTGCCAGCCACAACGTTGGCGATGCGGGTGGCGCGTTAGTCATGCGTGAACTGAATGCTCGTCATAAACCATCGCGATGTTCGTAGGATGGGTGGAGCGTAGCGTAACCCATCACAACGACGCCACCGCTGAGATGCAAGTGTATTTGTGATGGGTTGAACCATCTACTTGTAAGCACTACGCCTTCTGCACTTCCCCCAGCGCATCCAGCTCGGCATGCGCCTCCAGCCAGCGATGCTCGGCGGTCTCGATCAGTTGTGTGAGTTCGGCTTGCCGCGCGGTCATGGCTCGCAGGCCGGCGGTGCTGGCCGTCTGATACAGCGTAGGATCGGCAAGGCGCGTGTCGATGCCGAGCTTTTCGTTGTTCCACTTTGCCAGATCGCGGTCGAGTTTTTCAATTTCTTTTTCCAGCGGACGGCGGCGTGGCTGCGGCGCTTGCCGCGCCGTTCGTGTTGTCCGCGTTGGCGCACGCGCTTCGCGCCGCGCGGTTTTCTCCTCGGGTTCGGGCGTGCTCTGCGCAAGGCGGCGCGCCGTGAGCCACGCCAGATAGTCATCGACATCGCCGTCGAATTCCCGCACCTTGCCATCGGCCACCAGCAAAAAGGTATCGCACACGCTGCGCAACAGCGCGCGGTCGTGCGACACCAGCACCAGGCTGCCCTCGTATTCCGCCAGCGCGACGTTCAGCGCGTGACGCATTTCGAGATCAAGGTGATTGGTCGGTTCATCCAGCAGCAAGAGATTGGGCCGTGTGCGTATCATCAGCGCTAAAGCAAGCCGTGATTTTTCGCCGCCTGAGAACGGTGCGACCGGCGTATCCACCATGCCGCCCCTGAAATCAAAACCGCCGAGGTAACTGCGCAATTCCTGCTCGCGCGTGCGTGGCTCGCGGCGTATCAAATGCCGTAGCGGCGATTCATCGGCACGCAGTTGCTCCAATTGATGCTGTGCGAAATAACCGATGGCCAGGCCACGCCCCGCCGTGCGTTCGCCCGACAGCGGCTCGTTTTCACCCGACAGCAGCTTAATCAGAGTAGATTTGCCCGCGCCGTTCGGCCCCAGCAAACCGATGCGCGCGCCGGGGCGCAAGGCCATGTTCACACCCTTGAGTATGCGCACATCGCCATAACCGGCATCCACGTCATCCAGCCGCAGCATCGGATCAGGCGCGCGCTCCGGCGTCATGAATTCAAAATCAAACGGCGTATCGACGTGCGCGGCGGCGATGACTTCCATGCGATCCAGCGCCTTCAGGCGGCTTTGCGCCTGCCGCGCCTTGGTGGCCTGCGCGCGAAAACGGTTGATGTAGCTGTGCAGATGCGCGATCTGGCGCTGCTGCTTTTCGTACATCGCCTGCTGCACCTGTAGTTGCGCCGCGCGCTGCGTTTCAAACGCGGAGTAGTTGCCGGTGTAGAGCACGAGATGCTCGTTGTAGATATGTGCGATGTGCGTGGTGCAGCCGTCGAGAAAATCGCGATCATGCGACACCACCACCAGAGTGCCACGAAATGTCGCCAGCCATTTCTCAAGCCACACCACCGCATCAAGATCCAGATGGTTGGTCGGCTCATCCAGCAGCATCAAATCGCAACGGCTCACCAGCGCCTGTGCAAGATTCAAACGCATGCGCCAGCCGCCGGAAAATTCCGCCACCGGCCGCTCGATATCCGCATCGGCAAAACCCAGCCCTGCCAGCAGCGAGGCCGCCCGCGCGCGCGCGCCGTAGCCGCCAATGTCATTCAAGCGCCCGTGCAAATCGCCAAGCAGATGGCCGCCCTCGTGATGCGCCTCCGCCTCGGCAAGTTCGCGTTCAATCGCGCGCAACTCCGTGTCGCCATCGAGCACATATTCAATGGCCGGCATCTCCAGCGCGGGCGTCTCCTGCGCCACCGTTGCGATGCGCCACGCCGCGGGCAATTCACAATCTCCCAGATCAGAATGCAACTCACCGCGCAGCAGCGCAAACAGACTCGACTTGCCGCTGCCATTAGCACCCACCAGCCCCACGCGCCAGCCGGCGTGTATCTGCAAATTAGCGTCTTCAATAAGCTTGCGCGCGCCACGCGCCAGCGTGAAATTACGAAATTGGATCACCCGGGGGCTGCCTGATTTATGAAAGGGCGCAATGATAGCCGCAATGGGGGTGACGTGCGCGAAGTCAGGGTGCAAAACGCTCGAATTTCCGCTACCGCAGGCTAAATAAAATCATGGTATATTGCATCAATAGTATGAACATCGCCGCAGTCCGCGTTCAGTAATCTTTTGGAGACTCAAATGGGAATCACACGCAAGACCATAACCGTCACCGACCAGCAAAACGATTGGATAAAGGCTCAGATCAATACTGGAGGCTTCACCAATGACAGCGAGTACGTGCGCGACTTGATCCGCCGCGATCAGGCGCGCAGCGCTGAAATCGAGGCCGTGCGCGCGGAATTGGTCAAAGGAAAAACCAGCGGCAAACCGCAAAACTTTGACACCGCGCGCTTCAAGAAAGACATGACGGCCAAGCATGCCCCAAAAGCGCGCTGAGTACCGCTTAACGCCAGCGGCGGCGCGCGACCTCGAAAGCATCTGGCTCTACACGTTCGAGCAATGGGGGATCGAGCAGGCACATCGTTACACCGACGAGATCGCCGCGGCGTTTGCGCAGCTCGCAAGCAACCCGCAACTCGGCACGGCCTGCGATCACATACGCAAGGGATATCGCCGTGGTCGCGTGGGGCGGCACGCGATTTACTTTCGCATCACCCGTTACGGCATCGCGGTGATTCGCTTACTACACGAGCGCATGGATGTTGCGCGGCAGTTTTAGCGGCGGAGGACTTGCCAGCGACTGCGTGAGCTCATTTTGTCACGCGATTTTCAAGGTGGACTGTCCATGTTCCGCTCAATAAATATCCACAGGTCAGCCGAGGAAACCCGAGCGGCAATGGTCGCATGAGTGGAATGCCCAATGGCGTTGACAGAGTGCGTAGCGCGCACCCTGCATTCACCTCTAATCCAGCTTAGCCCCGCTCTCCTTAACCAGCCGCGCCCACTTCGCCAGATCAGCCAGCAGATATTGCCGGAATGCCTCGGGCTCGCTGCCCACCGGTTCGGCGCCGTCGGCGACGATGCGGTCCGCGATGTCTTTCAATTTGGTTATACGCACCAGCTCGGCGTGCAGTTTGTTCACCAGCGGCGCTGGCAGTTTTGGCGGCGCCATCACGCCGTACCAGCCGACGACTTCAAAGCCCGGAACCATTTCGGTCATCGCCGGCAAATCGGCGTATGACGGCACGCGTTTGGGCGCGGTCACCGCGAGCGCGCGCAGCTTGCCGCTTTTCACCAGCGCCTGCGCCGCCGACATGCCGACGAAGTTGTAGTGATACTGGCCCGCCACCAGATCGATCAGCGACGGCGCGGATCCCTTGTAGGGAATGTGCTGCGCCTTCACTTTGGCCGCAAGGTTGTAGAGTTCGCCGGCGAGATGTCCGCCGCTGCCCGTGCCCGCCGAACCGAAATTCAGAGCGCCTTTGAAGTTCTTCGTCCAGTCGACGAATTCCTTGAGGTTCTTCGGCGGCGACGACGGATTGACGACGAGTATCAATCCCGCGCGCGTGAGTTGCGATATCGGCGTGAAGTCGTTCACCGCGTGATACGGCAGTTTCGGATTCAGCGCCGCGGTGACCGTGTGCTGGTGATACGCCATGAAAATCGTGTAGCCGTCGGGCAACGCCTTGGCGGTCAATTCACCGGCAATCACGCCGGATGCACTGGCGCGGTTATCGACGACGATCTGCTGTTTGAATGTTTCGGTCATCTTGATGCCGAACATGCGCGCGAGAATATCGGTGGTGCCACCCGGTTGCGCGGGTGTGATGAGGCGTATCGGGCGGCTGGGGTAGTCCCCCGTTTGTGCGTGCGCCTGCGTCACCACTGTAGCGCTTGCTGCTATCAGCAGCAGCGCTGTTCTCAAATTCAATTGTCTCATAAATATCCCTTTAAAAACAATTACTTATAAATTTTTCGCGTCACCGCGCGCGAGTTGCCAAAGCATGGCACATACACCGAATGCGTGCCCGGCCCACCGGCGACGATGAACCAGATGTCGTCGGGCTCGCGTGAAATGGTTAGCAACGTATCTGGTCTGATTTCGCCGTACTCATCGCTGCGCGAGGCCTGCGCGCGCAGGATTTCTTTCGTCGACAAGCGCCCCGCGGGCATCTTGCTGAGTTCCCATAGTTGTTGCTTGACAGCTTGCTTTGTCAAACCGCCGCGTTTGAGTATTTCCGCATGCTCGGGCGCGATCACAATCCACGGTTCGCCGCCGTGACAATATTCATTGCTCGCCGGATGCACCATGCACTCGGCGAAGATGCGCAACAACTCGTCTGCTTCCTTGGAGTGCGTGTTCATGTTGAGCGTGCCCTCGGCGGCGACCACAGTGACGGTGCTCACCTCACGCGCGAAGCCGCGCTCGACATTCAATGGCGCCCACGGGCTTTGCGCTTCGTTCTCGCCGCAACAGAACGTGTACTTGCCGGGCTGGCCCTGCGTCGCGCGATCCATGTCGCCAGGCAACGCGCCGCCGATGTTTTGCAAAATCAACCGCATCGCGCGGCCCAAAGTCGCGTTGGCCCATGTGCCTTGGCCCAGGCAATTGAATGTCGCGTTGATACCCAGCTTGTCGACGATAGGCCCGTTCAGCACCAGCCATACCGCGGCGGAATTGGTGGTCGCCTCCACCCCTTGCAGATTGAATTGAGATTGCGCGACAGCGTCGGTCGCGGCAATCAGTATCGGCAGATACTCGGCGTCGCAACCCGCCATCACCGCGTTGATCGCGATGCGCTCGACCGTGGCCTCGCCGAAACCCGGCGGCAGCTTTGCGATGACTTCATTACGCTCGCGCGTGGTGCAAGCCAGCATGCGCGCGACGCGCTCCTGCGTGGGCGGCACGATGGGCAAGCCGTCACTCCAGCGGCGCTCGCGGTAGAGCTTGTTGATGGCGTCGAGGTCGTCGAGGGCTTCGAAGGTGGCCGCGGTAGACATTAGCGGGACTCCAATCGAAAAGCTTCACCGCGGAGGCGCGGAGACGCAGAGGTTACGCAGAGGAAAGCAAGTCGAAG
>CAMDLH010000034.1 GCA_945901405.1 Bordetella parapertussis
GTATTAGCGAAAGGTTAAACCACAAGACCGAAGTCACCATCGGAAAAATCTGTTGCTTAGAGACGCAAAAAATGTAAAAACATGTTCTTAATCAGTTACTTGGGAAAATACCCTAGCAAAACTCACCCACTGTTTCTGCTGACGAACCAAATAAATAGACTGAAAAAACGGGCGGTCCTGAAACAGGGCCGCCCGCAAACGATGCCTGAAGACTGCGTGGTTGCTTCTAGTGCCGCGGCGCGGGAGACGCCATGATGTAGAGTTGTCCGCCTTCAACCAGTTCAGCGTCGGCGTTGGGATAGTGCGCCTGCATCACGCCAAGATAGTAACGGCGGAACGGTTGATACCAGTTCGCCGACTTGACGATATCAGTGACATCAATGATCCCCGAGTTTTCTTCGTCAACGGTGTAAGGCGCCGGGGCGGGCGCCTGAAAGCGCGCAGGGTCGGACTTGAATATCTGGATGCCTGTCTTGGCCACCGGATCAATTTTCCAAACCTTGGCGATATACGGCGTGTTGCCCGGGTCTTCCTGCACCATTACATTGCCATCGCCATCGACAGCGATATTGTCAAACGAGCGGGCGTTTTGTCCGTCGTCGCCGATGAGCAAGGTACTGTCGATCACCAGTTCAATGCTGCCACCGGTGGGATTTGACAGGCTGTACAAGGTTAGTTTATACAAGCGCGCGGTTTGGCCAAGCCCACCAGTGGTCACGAAGTAAAACACGTTCGGGTTTTTCGTGTCCCACGCGTCATCTTCGGGGCGCGCAAATTGGGTGATGCCCGCGGCTACGCTGTCGGTTTGCAGTTGCGCACCGGTTTTGGTTTCCACTGCGGAAAGTTCGGCAAGCGAAAAACTGCCGTTTATCACACCAGCGTTCTCGATTGCTACCGTTGAGGACGCGTAGTTTGCGCCGCCGTTGCTCACTTTCACGCCGAATAGTTTGCCGCCGTGCAGCCCTGCTTTTTCAATCGGGTTGCCCGTGTCTTTTTTGTCACCGACGTAAACGTAAATCTGGCCCGGCGTTGAGTCATCCGTGCTGATCACGATGGTCTTGTCACCCGCATTGGGGTGTGCGAGCGAGTTTTCGTAGAAAAGCCGCCCCAGGAATGGCAACTGGTAGGCGTTGCCCTTCTCCGGGCCGGTCAGAATATGTGCAAAGGCACGACCCTCGTTGCCGGTTTCTTCACCGTTCATGAAAATCCGGCCATTGAATCCCTTGCCGGTAACCGGATTGTAGAAAGCGGTTTTCTCAGGCAGATCAGCGGAGCAGAAACGGTTGAACACGCCAGATGGTGTATTGGTGCCATCGACGTAGGCGCCGTTATTCCACGTATAAACTTTCTAGATCAGATCTTCGCCAGTTCTCACCTGCAGGGTATTCAGGTGTACGGTCCAGTGCGAAACGAACGCGCCCTTTTGGCCATGGGCCTGGATAGCACCCGATCCGCCACCCAGTTCGTGATTCATGAACACGGTCATGAACGCCTTGTCCGCCACGTAGTCGCCGGAGTCCGCGTCATACTTCCCGGCAAGCGCACCTAAACCATCGGGGATGCCGACCATACGATATTGCACTTCCTTAGCAGTGTCGCCGACGGTAAGTAGCGATATCACTTCCCAGCCGGCTGCGCTCGGAACGATGTAAGGCGTTTGCGAACTGGTCGGGCCTTTCTGCTGCGCATATACGCCTCCTGCGGCGAGGGCGAGCGCGGCCGATACTGCGATAGCTATTTTCTTCAACTTAAACATATTGCGGCTCCTTGGTCTTGCGTTATGTGATGTTCAACCTTGCCGCGGTGTTGACGTTAATTTCCATGCCCGCACCGCCAGCCGAGTCGCATACTACGGATGGCAGATTACCGGGTTATTTATGAATTTCTTCCTCGCCTAGTCCAAACGGTCTATCAAGCCCCGGGGCAAGCGCCCTATGCGCCAACAACCGAAGCGCACCTTGGCAGGCTATGCAAGGGTGTAAAAATCCAGCCTTGAAATTGTCATAAAGCCGAAACATGCCTCATCTAGGATACCAACGGTAATTCAATACCTTATTGGCTAAACTTGAAGCTTCTCAGGAACATTCCAGAACGATTTCACGACGCTGTTTTTGAATCTCTGTACAGCCGCTCGCTGGTCTACAACACCTGCTGGGAAGACCCGGCAATCGACCGAGCCGCGCTCGGACTCACACCTGCGGACGCCGTACTGGTAATTACCAGCGCGGGTTGCAATGCGTTCGACTATGCACTGGCGGGCGCCGGGCTCATTCATGCGGTTGACGCCAATCCGCGGCAGACAGCACTCCTCGAACTGAAACTGTCGGGCATCGCCGCACTGGAGTTCGAGGATTTTTTCAGCATCTTCGGACGCGGTTCGCATCCCAATTTTGAAGCGATCTACAAGAAGCAGTTGCGAGTCCGGCTTTCCGGCGAGTCACAACAGTTCTGGGACCGGCGCACCCATTGGTTCGATCCGCGCCGCAAACTGGGCTTTTACTATCACGGACTGGCGGGCACGGTCGCACGCGCGTTTCGAGCGTACATGGTTTGGCGGCCAAGACTGCGCGACGCGTTATACGAGTTGCTTGCCAGTACGGATATCGAAGTCCAGCGCGCGATTTACCACGCCCGTATACATCCGCTGCTGTGGAGTAAAAGCGTTGAGCGCGCGCTGTCGTCCGCGGTGACGCTAAGCTGCATGGGCGTGCCGCGTGAACAGCATGCCGAGGTGCGGCGCCAACACCAAGGCGGCGTGCCGGGGTTCGTGCGTGACGCCATCCGCCACGTTGCCTGCGAAATGCCGATCACCGACAACTACTTCTGGCAACTTTATGTACGCGGCCATTACACCGACAAATGCTGCCCGGAGTATCTGAAGCCGGCGAATTTTGCATTGCTCAAACACGAACGCGCGGCGCGCATCGTGCCCCATACCGCGACGGTGACGCAACTGCTGCGCCATACGCGCCAGCGATTCTCCAAATTCGTGCTGCTCGATCACATGGATTGGCTGGGGGCGCGCGATGCGCGCGCGCTCGCGGACGAATGGGAAGCGATACTCGCCAGGGCGGCGCCCGGCGCGCGCATCATCTTTCGCAGTGCGCACGCGCGGCCCTGGTTCATGGATCAGTTGCGCGTGGCGCTGTCGGGCGCGTGGCGCCCCTTGGACGAACTTCTGCACTTTGACGAAGCGCTGGCAAGGCGCCTGCACGCTTTTGACCGCGTGCATACCTACGGCGGATTTCACATCGCCGACGTGCGCGCCTGAGATGGAACTCACCGAAATCAGATCGCTGTGGCGCATGCTCAAGGGCATGCCCGGCGGCGATACGCAGGCGGCGCGGCTGGATGGGTTTTACCGGCCGCAGGCCGACCATTACGACACTCTACGCAAGCGCATGCTGCACGGGCGCGAGGAACTGCTCGACGCACTGGCGCCACCCGAGGGCAGCCGCGTGGTTGAACTTGGCGCGGGGACAGGCGCAATGCTTGAGTTGTGGGGCGCGCGCACTTCGCGCTTCGCCGCCATGGAACTGGTTGATCTGTGTCCCGCAATGGCCGAGCGAGCCTCCCAGCGCGCACTTGGGCGCCGCAACGTGCGCGTGGTGCAGGCCGATGCCGCGGCATACCGACCGCCGTGGAAAGCCGATTGCGTCTACCTGTCGTATTCGCTGACGATGATCCCGGACTGGGTGCGTGCTCTTAACAACGCGCTCGCCATGCTCAAGCCTGGCGGCAAGCTGGGCGTGGTTGATTTTTACGTCGCGGGCGGCGCTCATGAATGGGCAGGCGCGCAACACAGCGCGGTCCAACGCTGGTTCTGGACGCAGTGGTTCCGTCACGATCACGTATTCCTGTCGCCGCGCCATCTTTCGGCCTTGTGCTCGCTCGCCGACAAGGCCTACCTGCGCGAGGCAACGGGATCGTTGCCGTACCTGCCGTTGCTGAAAGTCCCCTACTACGTATTCGTGGGCACGAAGCCGGAGCGCCCGCGCGCCGGTCTCGTCGCCGATCTGTGGAAAAGGAGTTCGATGCCATCATGAAGCGAGTTCGCACGATGTTTCTGTCGGATATTCATCTGGGCACGCGGGCATGCCAGGCCGACCGGCTGCTTGCCTTTCTCAAGGAATACGAGAGCGAATATCTTTATCTGGTCGGCGACATCGTCGACATCTGGGCCATGGGCCGCAGCGTGTACTGGCCCTCGGCGCGCAACACCATTGTGCAAAAGATACTGCGCAAGGCGCGCCATCACACCAAGGTGTTTTTTATTCCCGGCAACCACGATGAAGCGCTGAAGGAATTCATCGGCATTTCGTTCGGCGCCATGGATGTGGTCACCGATCACGTTCACGTCACGGCAAACGGCCAGCGCCTGTTGATCCTGCACGGCGACGAATACGACCAGATCACCACCTGTCACCGCTGGCTTTCGGTGCTGGGCGATATCTCGTACACCGCGTTGGTGCACATCAACCGCATCCTTTCATACGCCCGGCGCAAACTGCGCATCGGCGGGCATTGGTCGCTCGCGGACTACGCCAAGCGCAATGTACTCAAGGCCGTCGCCTATGTCGGCGACTTTGAGCAAGCCGCCGTGCGCACCGCGATGCAGCGCGGCGTGGACGGCGTGATCTGCGGGCATATCCACACGCCGGCCATCAAATCCATTGACGGACTGACTTATTTCAATTGCGGCGACTGGGTGGACAACTGCACCGCGCTGGTGGAACACATGGACGGGCGCATGGAACTGGTGCGCAGCACGCCCGAATTAAGGCTTGCCGCGGTGGGATCGCCCCTTCCCATGCCCGCGCCGGCGGCCGCGGCATTGCCCGCACGTGCGCGCCGGACTGCCCCCTGACTGCCGATGTTGCGTCTCGGTACGGCTATTTCATGCGATACGTTTGCCGCCGCGCCATACCGCGATAACGCTGGGGCTGCCGTCCACGCGCCGCACGCGCGAAAAATCAGCGCGTTTGCCGATGGCGATTTCACCGCGATCACGCAGTTGCAGGCACTGCGCCGCGTTCAGGCTGATGGTATTGACCGCTTGCGAGATTGTGAAGCCGCACTGATCGGCGAGCATAAAGGCCGCATTGAGCAGACTCGACGGCACGTAATCGGAAGACAACGCATCGAGCAGCCCCTCGCGCGCAAGCGAGGTGGCGGCAACGTTACCGGAATGCGACCCGCCGCGAACCACATTGGGCGCGCCCATCACCACGCCGAGGTCATGTTGCCGCGCGGCGCGCGCCGCGGCGAGCGTTGTGGGGAATTCGGATACAGCAATGCCCTCCTGATAGGCTTCGGACACATGTTCGGGCGTAGTGTCGTCATGGCTTGCAAGGGGGATTTCCTGCTGGTGCGCGTATTGAATGAAATAGCGGCGGTGCGGCCCTGAATAGCGTTGCTGCAAGTCCCTGGATTCCGCCACAACACTATCAAACTTCTCGTCGCTCCAGCCCTTCTTACCAGTGTAGTAGACGCGCGCCTGCTCGACATTGGTCCACTGGCGCTGCCCCGGCGTGTGATCCATCAACGAGATCAAGCCCACGCGCGGACTTTTCGCGAAAGGCTCGAACAACGAGATCGTGTTAGGCGCTGGCAGTTCGCAGCGAACATGCAAGTAATGATCCGCGCGCAGCAAGCCCGCGGCCTCGGCGCGGTCGATGCATTGCAGCAGGCCGGCCATGTTGGTGCCGCGCAACGCGGCCTCGTCCACGTCCCCCACGCCCAGCGCGTCATACACCGTGGTGATGCCTGCCGCAGCCACCTCGGCGTCATGCGCCAGCAGCGCGGGAAATTCCGGCCAACTGACCTTGGGACGCGGCATCAGATGCTTTTCAAGGTTGTCGGTGTGCATCTCGATGAATCCGGGAAGCAGATAGTCGCCCTGCCAGTCTTCGGCACCCAAGGTGCGCATGACTCCCTCGTCAAGATCGGCGATGCGCCCATTGCTCACGCTCAGGGTTCCGAGGAAGTCGCGGCAACTGGTGACAATGCGCGCATTGGTTATCAACATTTCCGTGCTCATGCGTGCGCTCCGATAGGTGACATTTGAAACAATCGCGTGGCAATCGCGTCGCGTACCGCGTGGTCATGAAAAATCCCCAGCAGCGCAGCACCACGCTGCTGCGCTTCAATAATCAAATCAATCACCGCGCCGCGGTTGGCGTCATCCAGCGCGGCAGTGGGTTCATCCAGCAGCATTACCGGCGGTTTGGCGGCAAACGCGCGCGCGATGTTGATGCGTTGCTGTTCACCTCCGGAGAAAGTCGCCGGGGGCAATGTCCACAAGCGCGACGGAATATTCAGCCGTTCAAGCAGAGCCTGCGCGCGACGCCTTGCTTCGCCGTGTTCAAGACCGATCGCCAGCATGGGCGCGATCACGATATCGAGCGCGGGCACGCGCGGAATCACGCGCAGGAACTGGCTGACATATCCGAGGGTATGGCGGCGCACCTCGAGGATCTCGCGCGGCGGAGCGCTTGCCATATCCACCCACGTATCGCGATGGCGCACGCGCGCGCTGCCCGATTGCGTGCGGTAATTGGCATAAAGGCACTTGAGCAACGTGCTTTTGCCCGCGCCGGAATGCCCGGTCAGAGCGACACATTCACCCGCCGCCGCCGAGAGTGACACCGCGCGCAGCACCGGCAGATTCGCGCCGCCCTGCAAATGCAGAGTAAATGATTTATGTAAGTTATTGATTTTAATAATATTTTCCGTCTTGCGTTCCATTTGGCGTTCCATCAAGCGCGCAACTCTGACGACACCAGCAGTTGGGTATAGGGATGTTGCGGATCGTCAAGCACCTGATCAGTCAAGCCTTCCTCGACCACGCGGCCCGCGTGCATCACCAGCGCGCGATGCGCCAGCAGGCGCGCCACCGCGAGATCATGCGTGACGATGATCGCGGACAACCCCAGATCGCATGCCAGTCCGCGTATCAGATCGAGCAGGCGCGCCTGCACCGACACGTCAAGCCCGGCGGTAGGTTCGTCCATGAATACCAGGCGCGGACGCGAAACCAGATTACGCGCGATTTGCAGGCGTTGTTGCATGCCGCCCGAATAGGCCGCGGGACGCTCATCCATGCGGCACGGATCGAGCTCCACTTTTTGCATCCACGCATGGGCCTCGCGGCGGATGTTGCCGTAGTGACGCGCGCCCACGGCCATCAGCCGCTCGCCGATATTCGCCCCCGCACTGACATCCGCGCGCAGGCCGTCGCGCGGATTCTGATGCACGAAGCCCCAATCGGTGCGCATCAACATCCGCCGCGACGCTTCCGACATCGACCAGATATCAACGGCGCCATCAACGCGTGTCTGAAATTTCACGCGGCCCGCATCCGGTCGCAGTTGCCCCGACAGGCAGCGCAGTAACGTAGTCTTGCCCGAACCGGATTCGCCCACGACCGCCAGCACCTCGCCAGCGTACAAGGTGAACCCGATGCCGTCGCACGCGATGCGCGGCCCGTAGCAGTGCGCAAGACCGCTGACTTCGAGCAGCGGCGCTTCGGCGCGGCCCGCGTTCATGCCACGGCTGCCATCTGCGCGTGCTCATCCGTCTCACGCTGCTCGCGCCGGCCGCGGCAATAGTCGCTGTCCGAACACACAAACATGCGCGCGCCCTGATCGTCGAGTATCACCTCATCCAGAAAACTGTCGGTGGCATTGCACAAGGCGCATGGATGGTCCCAGCGTTGAATTTCAAACGGGTGATCCTCGAAATCCAGGCTGCGCACCGATGTATACGGCGGCACGGCGTAGATACGTTTCTCGCGCCCCGCGCCAAACAGTTGCAGCGCAGGATTCATGTGCATCTTCGGATTGTCGAATTTCGGTATCGGCGAAGGACGCATAAGGTAGCGCCCGTTGACGATCACCGGGTAGTCGTAGGTCGCGGCGATATGGCCGAAATGGGCGATGTCTTCATAGAGCTTGACGTGCATCGCGCCGTATTCGGCCAGTGCGTGCATCTTGCGCGTCTCGGCTTCGCGCGGCTCCAGCCAACGCAGCATTTCGGGAATCGGCACCTGATAGACGATGATTTGGCCGCTGCAAAGCGGTGTCTCGGGGATGCGATGCCGCGTCTGGATCAAGGTCGCATCCTTAGTGCGCTCGGTGGTCTTGACCCGCGTGGTGCGCACAAAGAAGTTGCGGATATTGATGGCGTTGGTGGTGTCGTCCGAACCTTGATCGATAACCTTCAGCACGTCGTCCGGGCCAATGATCGAAGCGGTCACCTGTATGCCGCCGGTGCCCCATCCATAAGGTAATGGCATTTCGCGGCTGCCAAACGGCACTTGGTAACCGGGGATTGCGATCGCCTTCAGGATCGCGCGCCGGATCATGCGCTTGGTTTGTTCGTCGAGGTAGGCGAAGTTGTAACCGCTGCCATCTGGAGTATTCATGCGACCGCCTTGCGAGGTCCATCCTTTTTCAGGTGGCGCGCGCGCAGCTTGCGCACCAACTCGAGCTCCGACTGAAAATCGACGTAGTGCGGTAATTTCAGATGCTGCACAAAGCCCGAGGCCTCGACGTTGTCGCTGTGATAGAGCACGAACTCCTGCATCTGCGTGGGCGAAGTCACGCTCTCGCCCAATTCATCCGCGCGCAGGCTGCGATCAACCAGCGCCATCGCCATCGCCTTGCGTTCGCATGCACCAAAGCTCAAACCATAGCCACGCGTGAACTGCGGCGGCTCCGTGGCGGAACCGGCAAACTGATTGACCATCTGACACTCGGTGACAAATATCTCGCCGATTTCAATGGCGAACCCGAGTTCTTCGGGCACGACTTCCACCGCCACCGTGCCCTGACGAATCTCGCCAGCAAATGGATGGGTGTTGGCATAGCCGCGCTGCGAGGCGTATCCGAGCGCGAGCAAAAAGCCTTCGTCGGCACGCGCCAGATTCTGCAGCCGTAACGGGCGTTCCGCCGGGAACTCCATCGGCTCGCGTGTTAGATCACGCGGATCGGGATCCTCCAGCGTGGGGACTTCAGCTTCAAGCAGACCTTCATCACCCATGATTTCGGTAACACGCGGGACAACGCGTGGCGGCACTGGAGCCGCCAGCGCTGAAGTTTCCACCGCCGCCAGCGATGCCGCGGCCAACTCAAAATCCAGCAGGCGCTGCGTGTAATCGTAAGTGGCGCCCAGCATTTGTCCGCCTGGAACATCCTTGTAGGTCGCGGAAATGCGTCGTTGCAGGGACATCTTGCCGGTATCGATCGGATTCGATACGCCCAGCCGCGGCAACGTCGTGCGATACGCGCGCAACAGAAACACCGCCTCGACAAGATCGCCCTGCGCCTGCTTGATCGCCAGCGCGGCAAGTTCCGGATCGAACAGCGAGCCTTCCGCCATCACACGATCCACGGCGAGTCCGAGCTGCTCGCGTATCTGATCGAGCGAGAGTTCCGGCACCGCGATGTTGCCGCGCCGCTTTTCGGCCAGCAGCCGCCACGAATTCAGTATCGCCTGTTCACCACCCTTGACCGCTACATACATCTCAGCACTCCACGGCCGTGGTGCGGGGCAGCGCGGCGATACGCTGTCCGCAAGCGAAAACGATGTCGATGCCGCGGGGGAACAGCGCGCGCATCGCCTGAATCTCGCCCCAGCGATCCGCGCCGATGCCGGCGACGTCCAGACGCACCGGATGCAACAAGCCAGGGCCGGAAAGTTTCACGCCCGAGGCATTGGATAAATTCGCGGCCTGTATGATCAGCGTCGCGGAGCGGTCCGGATATTGCGCATCGCCGGCGCTGAATGCCGACAACCGGGGCATCATTGCTGCGTTCGTGATTAACGCGAATCGTGCCTGTGCGGGCTCCGGGGTAATCGGACATCCGCAATGAAACCGCAGATACTCCGCGACGGCGGCATCAGGCGTTTGCAGCCACAGAGGCGTCTCGAAATCGAGCAGCGTCAGGCAGATGGCCGCGGCCGCCGGCATGAGTTGTCCTGGCGCCGGCGGATTCGCCGCCATGCGCTTGATTTCTCCGGGATGCGCCATCGCGTCCGCCAGGGCGCGGAATACCTTGATGCTGTCGAAGACGGGCTGATCCAGTCCAGGCGCCAGCGCCACATCCATTATTTGCTTCCCCCAGCGGCTTGGGCTTCCCGAGCCATGGTGTAGAACTCAACCTTGGTGGCCGCCGCTTTGCGCGCCGCCAGATCGCGCCGCGCCGACTGCCGAGCCGCCAGTGTCGAGATTACACGGGCATTTATTTTCGCGTGATAACGCATGTCCTGAAGCATTGCATCCAGACGCGCGGCGAGCTCGGCGTGACGCGCATCGCGTCCCTGCACCCAGGCGTGTCCGGCCGTGCCATCATCCAGACTGATCGCACAACGTGTCACGGGCACTTCGCCCAGATTGAACTTCGCACCACCCCCGCCGATGCGCCCACGCACCATGACCAATCCGGTTTCCGGCCTGCGCAGCCACTTGAATGGCGGCAACGCGCCCAGCGGCGCACACGCTGACTCGATTTGCTCCGCACTGGCCTTCGCCAGCACGCTCATCCAGTGCCTGCGCTGCTCGATTGCCTGTAGTTGGGGCGGGCTCACTATTGATCTTTCCAGTTCTTCCTTAATTGGCGGCAAATCTACAGGGCAAATGTGAAGATTTGATGACCATGCGGCAACTTCGATTCGCCGCCCTGTCATTGTTTTGTAACCGTCGTACGCAAGACTGGTGCGCCACACAGAACTCGAGACACGCATGCTCGTCGAACAAAAGGAATCCATGGGTGCGTCATCGGCTCGCCGTGCGCTGTTCTCCCCCTGCATTGATGCGCGCTTTGCCATTTATTGCGCTCCGAACGTAAACAGCGCATGGTGGAAGTTCGGTAGTGCATGGCTGGGGCGCGATGCCATTTCGTCCGATTCGACTGCGCATCGGAACCACGGCGAGCTGGACAGTCAATTCATACACCGAATTACCGCCACACCGCGCCGTTATGGCTTTCATGCGACATTGAAGGCTCCGTTCCAGTTGTCCGCGGGGCGCGTCGCGCAACATGTTTACCTTCAGGCCGAAACACTCGCCGCGTCTCTGCGCCCAGTGCGATTGCCGCCGCCGCGCCTGCAAGTCATTGATGGATTTGTAGCATTGGGGTTTGACCGCGAAGATGCGGCGAGCAGAGCAGCGAGCGCAGCGGCAAACGCCATTGCCGCGCAATGCGTGTCATGTTTTGACAATCTGCGCGCGCGTCCGGATGCGGTGGAGATCGCGCGGCGTCAGGCCGCCGGATTAAGCGCGCGGCAGGCTTGCCTGCTTGCACAATGGGGCTATCCTTTTGTTTTTGACGAATTTCGCTTGCACTTCACGCTCACGGAGCGATTGAATCCCGCCGATCAGGAACGCGTAATCGATGCGCTGAGTCCGGCGGTGGCCGCGCTCGGCGCGGAACCATTCATGCTCGATGCACTTTCGATCTATCTGCAGCCGTCGCCTGCGGAGCCATTCGTTGCGGTGCGCCGCTACGGTTTTGACGGCAGCCTCGAAATCTACGGCAATGGTTGACGGTCGCTTGGTCTATCTGATCGGGCCGTCCGGCTCGGGCAAGGACACTCTCATCGCATTAGCGCGAAAAATTCTCAACAAAAACAATGACTTATATTTTTCCCGCCGCTACGTAACACGCGCCCACGCCGAGGGTACCGATGTTGCCTGCACAGCGGAAGAATTCGCAGGCTATGTAAAGCGCGGCATATTCGCGCTTAATTGGGAAGCGCACGGACTGCGCTACGGCATCAAGACCGTCATCGACAGTCAATTGCGCGCGGGTAAATGCGTGGTAGTCAACGGTTCGCGCGCCTATCTTGCGGCTGCGCTCGCAAGGTATCCGCGGTTGATTCCGGTGTTGATCAGCGTGCCTCCCGAGGTTGCACGCGAGCGCCTGCTTGCGCGCAAGCGCGAGGATGCCGCATCCATGGCGGAGCGGTTATCACGCTCGCCAGGTATTGCCGTGCCGCCGTCGCGGCTCGTAACCGTCGATAACAACGGCCCGCCCGAGGAGGCCGCGCGCGCGTTGGTGGAAATTCTAGTCGGGGATGGGCATCAAGGCTTCGGCGGTACGCATAGCCGCGTCAGCGCGCTCTGAGGTATCGATAACAAAGCTGATGCCGTGCCGGCGAAAGCCCAGCGATTCGTAAAAACGATGCGCGTCGGCGCGCTTGATGTTGGATGACAGAGCCAGCTTGTAACAGCCCGCGGTGGCGGCAAGCCGCATCGCTTCGTGCATCATTTTTTGGCCGATGCCTTCGCCGCGCCGATGCGCGGCAACCACCACGCCATCAACCAGCCCCTCGGAAGCGCCGCCATGCACAAGCGCGGCGAATATCAGCAAGGTAAACGTGCCGACCGGCTCCGCCCCGTCGAAGGCGAGATAACAGCGGTAATCCGGGTAGCGCGCCATCTCGCGAAAGATGCGTTGCGCGCGCGTGATCGACATCGGCGGCTCGCTGTCCATTTGCGCCAGTAAACGTACCACGACGGACAGTTCACTCCGCTTCGCTTCCCGCACGGCCAGTTTCATCGTACGCAGCGCTCCATGATTTTTGCGTAGTGCGTGAGTCCGGGGGTCGGCTTACGGGGCGTTTTTGCCTGGTCATCCCACGTGCGCAGTCGCGCGGCATCGCGACCGAAGGGCTGCGTGATGAATTTTTTGGCATCACTGGCGCTGAAAGGACCGCCCTGAAGCTCAAGGCTCAGTTTTGACGCGGGCGACAACGCGTCGAGATATTCCGGGTCAACACGGCACAAATAACGCTTGGCATCGACATGCAGGCGTATCGGCGCCAACACCCCATCACCAAAACTGCGCCGCAAAACGTGCAGCGCACGAAACTGGTGCTTGTCATCCACGCCCAGCTTCGCAGCGTCTTCTCCCAGATCGTGAGTCAAATGCCCGAGGTCGTGCAGCAGCGCGGCGACGATCAATTCATCGGCTGCGTTTTCCTGCTCGGCCAGATGCGCGCATTGCAACGCGTGCTCAAGCTGGCTGACCCGCTCGCCGCCGTAGCGATGCGCGCCTGCCCGCCCGAGCAAATCAAGTACCGGGTTCAAGTTTCGCATTGTTTTCAGATAAACGCGCGGCGTATGCGCGCCGACAGTACATCGATCAGGCTGACGGTCACCACGATCATCAGCATCACCGCGCAGGTTTGTGCATATTGGAACCCGCGGATGATCTCCCACAGCACCACACCGATTCCGCCCGCGCCCACCATGCCGACCACCGCCGCCGAGCGCACATTGGATTCAAAGCGGTAGAGTGAGTACGAAATCCAAAGCGGCAGCACCTGCGGGATCACGCCAAAGATGATTTCTTCCAGCGGATGCGCGCCGGTCGAGCGTATGCCCTCGATCGGCTTGGGGTCGATGGTTTCCACCGCCTCGGAAAAAAGTTTCGCGAGTATCCCCGTGGTGTGTATGAATATGGCCAGCACGCCGGCGAAAGGCCCCAGACCGACCGCAACCACGAACAGCATCGCGAACACCATTTCGTTGATGGCGCGCGCACCGTCCATGACGCGGCGCATCGGCTGGTACACCCACCACGGCACGATGTTGTTCGAGCACATCAGCCCGCAGGGAATCGCGCACACGATCGCCAGCACCGTGCCCCAGAGGGCAATGTGCAGCGTGATGACCATTTCGTTGAGGTACACACGCCATTCGGTGAAGTCCGGCGGAAAAAACCCGGCGGCGTACGTCGCCATGTTGCCGGCGTCGCGCACCAGTGCGAGCGGGCGCATGTCCGCGCCCTGCCATGCCCAGGCAAGCATGGCGCAAGCGACACCCCATGCCAGCAATACCGCCAGCGACTGCCTTGGCGCCTGCGGTATTTGCATCGACGGCGCCGCCGCCGGGACGCGAGATAGAGACGTGGCCGTCATGTTCCGAGCAACTACTGTTTCGCCGCCAGTTGAGTGTTCAACTGCGCAAGCTTGCGGTTGATCTCATCGAGTTTGGCGGTTTTCTCGGCGGCGCTCATCGCGGTATCGTTTTCAATTCGGGTCTTGTCCTTGAACAACTCCAACTGGCGAATGGGTATCAACTGCCGGTCGTCGGAGGCCTTGAAGCCCGCGGTCGTGAGTTTCTGCATGATGGCCTTTTCGCGCGCGGCATCCGCACCCGTGCCGCCATAGGTGAGCATGAAATCGCGCACCTTCTTCTTCAAGTCCGGCGCGAGATCCTTGCGCCACACCAGCGGGTCACTGGGAATCAGCGGCGACTTCCAGATTACGCGTATGTCTTTAGCCTTGTCGGGAAACTTTGCCGTGAAGCGTTCCAGGTTTTCGGTATTGTTGGTCGCCACGTCGACTTGCCTGTTTGTCACGGCAAGCAGGTTGGTTTCGTGGCTTGCGCCGCGCGCGGATTTGAAATGCGTCTTCGGGTCGATCTTGTTCAGCGCGAAGACGTAGTACGACGGCACCAGAAAGCCCGAGGTCGAATTCGGGTCGCCGTTGCCGAAGTTCAGACTCTTGCCGTTTTTCAGCATGTCTTCGAGCGTGCGAATCCGGCTATCCTTATGCACCACGAGCAGCGAGTAATAGCCCTGACTGCCATCCGGCGCGATCATCTGCGCGAACACTTCGCCATTGGCGCGGTCAACCGCCTCCATCGCCGACTTGTTGCCGAACCACGCGACCTGCACTTTATTGAAGCGCATCGCCTCGATAATGCCCGCATAGTCGGATGCAAAGAACGCGTTGATCTTCAGACCAGTACGCTTTTGCATGTCCTCGATCAGCGGTTGCCAGTTCTCCTTCAGATTGGTCGACGACTCCGTGGAAATAATGCCGAAGTTGATTTCATTCGTGCTCTGCGCGTAGGCCGGCGCCCACGCCGCGGCGATCATCAGCAGTACTATTCTGAATAGACGTAACATTGTAAGTCCTTGTTTTAAATAAATAATTTGTAGTTCCGTAATATCAGGCCGCTGCTGATTCGGTAACTGGAAACGGCAGTACAAGTCCGCTTGAATGTCCCCTGGCGCCGTCGTGAGGCGGCGCGAAGAGTTCGTCCACTTCGGCGCCATAGATGTCGGCGAGCTTTGCGTTGGTCAGTAGCGCGGACGGCCCGTCGTAGAACACCTGACCCTGCCGTAGCGCCACCACGCGCGGACAAAACTGCCGGGCAAACTCCACCTGATGCAGCGACACCACCACCGTACAGCGGTCTTCTCGATTAATGGCGGCAAGAATCTCCATCACGCGGCGCGACGATTCCGGGTCGAGCGAGGCGATGGGTTCATCCGCGAGTATCGTGCGTGCACCCTGCACCAGCGTGCGCGCGATCGCGCCGCGCTGCTGTTGACCGCCGGAGAGCGTGGAGGCGCGCTGCCACGCGTAATCCAGCATGCCGACGCGATTGAGCGCCTCCATGCCGCTACGAGTCTCTTCGCGCGTGAAACGGCGCAGCATGCCGCGCCACAACGGCACGCGATGCAGCAGCCCCGCCATCACATTCGTGATCAGCGGCAGGCGTCCGACCAGATTGAATTGCTGAAATACGAAACCGGTGCGCGAACGCACGCCGCGGATACCGCGGCTCAAGCGGCCGTCGCGCTGAACCGGCAGGCCGCCGGCCTCGACGTAGCCGCGCTCGCCCAGCGTCAGCCCGGACACATGGCGCAGCAGTGTTGATTTGCCGGAACCCGACGCGCCGATCAGGCCGACCATTTCGCCAGACTGAATCTCCAACGATACGCCGTCGAGCGCCTTGCGCGCGCCGAAGGTCTTGTGCAGTTGACTAATCACAATCGCGGACATGGCCGTACCCGTGTAAAAACCTGCATCATCATGCAGTGCCAATGTGACATTGGTGTTAAGGATTTCTTACATCACGGCATGCCCACGCCGCGGCCATGAACAAAATCATCATCGTCGAATTCGTCGTCGTCTTCATCCGGAAGATCATCGGGTTCATTGAATTCGCACCACAGCGGGAGCCGCGGCAAGCGCGCATCGATCACATCAGAGATTAATGTTTGCATGGTGTATGCACTGTAGCCGCGCTTCGTTACAGCGTGATGTCACGCCGGGACGTCCCGTACGCCACTGGAGCGAACGAATCGGGTGGATTTTTATGTCGCCGCACCAAGGCGCTCCGAATGTTTGGGGATAGTCATAGTAGTGAAATATTTACCGTACACACTTGGAGGTTTGCCGGATTCCGCGATGGCCTTAAAAGTCCAGCGCAGCTTGGAATTCCGTAATTTCGCTCGTATCGACCGCCCTCGTCCGCAACGCCATTCACTTAACAGGAGAATTTCACATGTCGCTATCAAACGTGGATCTGTCCACCTACGTACTGGTTGGTCAATACGACCTGCCCGAACCCACTCGCACCGCGGCGCCCGCCGACAGCTTGCTGGCGCAGGAAGTCTCGGCGGTGACTTACAACTGGGACACCGACACGTTGTTCGTGGTTGGTGATGGCGGCACATCGATCGTTCAGGTGACGAAGACAGGCGAGCTGATTAATTCGATGACTCTGGCGCCCGGCGGCAGTCCGCAGGGAACCGAGTTTTACGACACGGAGGGGCTGACCTATATCGGCAACGGCCAGTTTGTCATGATCGAAGAGCGGGATCGGCAGGCAGTGTTGTTCACCTACGAGGCCGGCGGCACGTTGACGCGCAGCGAAGCGCTTACCGTCGATCTGGGCACGTTCGTGCAAAACATCGGCATCGAGGGCATCTCTTATGATCCGTTAACCGGCGGATTTATCGCGGTCAAGGAGGCGCTTCCCGAAGGAATTTTTCAGACGGCCATCGATTTCGAGGCGGGTACCGCGACCAATGGATCATCCACCACCGAGAATTCAGTCAACCTGTTCAACCCGGTATTGCTCAACTTGTCGGACTTTGCCGATGTCTTCGTGTTATCGAATTTGTCCGCCCTGAGCGGGCAGACCGATTACAGCCACCTGCTGGTATTGAGTCAGGAAGCGGGGGTTATTCTCAACGTAGACCGTTCCGGCGTCATCTACAGTTCACTGACTATTACCTCGCCTGCCGGCAATCCCCTGACTGTTTCGGCCCAGCAGCACGAGGGCCTGACGATGGACGCCAGCGGAAACCTGTATGTGGTCAGCGAGAACGGCGGCGGCGATTTTGATCACCCGCAGATCTGGGTCTACGCACCATCGTCGGTACCGAATCAGGCCCCAAGCGCGCTTGCGCTGACCAGTCCGGTCAATGCGATTGTAGAGAACACCAGCACGGCCACGCGGCTTAAGGTTGCCAATGTTGCGATCACCGATGACGGTCTCGGCACGAATAACCTGACAGTATCAGGTGCAGACGCCGCCTTCTTCGAGGTTGACCGCAATGGCCTGTACCTCAAGGCCGGTACCATCCTCGATTTCGAGACAAAGGCGAACTACAACGTCACCGTCAATGTCGATGACCCAGCGCTGGGCGGCACGCCGGATGCGAGTGCAAGCTTTGCGCTGGCGCTAACTGACGTTGCGGTGGAAACGCCACCCGTGCCCACGTTGATCATCTCCGAAGTCGCCCCGTGGTCCAGCGGCAATAGTCCGGTTGGCGCCGACTGGTTCGAGATCACCAACACCGGCCAGATCGCCGTCAATATCAGCGGCTGGAAGATGGACGACAGTTCCAACTCTTTCGGCTCGGCGGTAACCCTGAACGGCATTACCAGCATCGCCCCCGGCGAATCGGTGATCTTCATTGAAACCAGCGATCTCGCAGGCAAGACCGCCGCTTTCCTGGCCAATTGGTTCGGCGCGAACCCGCCGGCGGGTCTGCACATCGGCAATTACTCCGGCGGGGGCGTCGGCTTGAGTACCGGCGGCGACGCCGTGAATCTGTTCAACGGCAGCGGCGTGCTCCAGGCCAACGTGGTTTTTGGCGCATCACCCGCGGGTCCATTCCCGACCTTCGATAACTGGGCGGGCATTAACAACGCGACGATTTCCCAACTGAGCGCGGCCGGCATCAACAGCGGGTTCGTCGCGGCAAACGCGGCAAGTGAAGTCGGATCACCGGGAACGGCTGGCAAATTGTTTATCTCCGAAGTCGCGCCCTGGTCCAGCGGTAATAGCCCCGTCGGCGCCGACTGGTTCGAGGTGACGAACACCACGGCTCGCGCGGTGAATATCAGCGGGTGGAAAATGGACGACAGCTCCGGTTCCCCTGCCGCCGCAGTCCCGCTGAGCGGCATTACCAGCATAGCGTCCGGTGAATCCGTCATCTTTATCGAAATGCCCGCCAGCGGCAATGCGGCCACCTACATCGCGAATTTCAAGACGGTTTGGTTTGGCGACAACGCACCGGCGAACCTGCAAGTCGGCACTTATACTGGCGGCGGTGTCGGCCTGAGCACGGGCGGTGATGCGGTGAATCTCTACAACAGCGGCGGCGTGCTGCAGACCGGCATTTCCTTCGGCACTTCTCCCGCGGGCCCGCAGTTCGGAAGCTTTGACAATGCGGTTGCCTTGAGTGGCGTTGCCATTTCAAAACTCAGCGCTGTCGGGGTCAGCGGCGGATTCGCCGCGATCAACGATAACAACGAGATCGCCTCGCCGGGTGCGGTAGCAACAGTGAATCAGGCGCCGGTGGCGGTTGACAACACGCTGTCGAGCATCGCCGAGGATTCCGGCCCCCGCACCATCAGCTTTGCCAGCCTGACGGCCAACGACTCCAAGGGTTCGGTTACCGAAAACGCACAGAGCCTGACCATCATCGGCGTGAGCAACGCGGTTGGCGGTACCGTGAGCATCGCCGGAACGGACGTGATTTTCGCGCCGGCGCACAACTTCAACGGCCGTGCCAGCTTCGAATACACGGTGCAGGACAATGGCACGACGCGCAGCGTGAACAACTTCTTGAGCGACGCGGGCGCGGTAAGTTTCGACATTACGGCGGTCAACGACGCGCCGGAGGTTACACCCGCGACTTTTGACATAGCCGAGAATGACAGCGTGGCTGGCGTGGCGGCGGCCATCGATGCCGAGGGCGATGCTTTTACGTTTGCGCTGGAGGGCGGCGCCGATCAAGCCTTTTTCTCGATCGACGCCAATACGGGCGCGCTTTCCTTCAACAACACACCCGATTTTGAAACGCCGGAAGACGCGGATAATGACAACACCTACGAAGTCCTGGTGGCGGCGACGGATATCTTCGGCGCCGTTGGCACGCAGACGATCAACGTCAAAGTCGGCGACGTGGTTGAGGCTGGTCTGGCCATTGACGGCGGCAACGGCAACGCTGTTCTGACGGGGGCCACCGGCAACGACACGATCAACGGCGGAAACGGGAATGACTCGATTGGCGGCGGAGACGGTAACGATATCATCGGCGGCGGCAACGGTAACGACATTCTCGCCGGTGGCCGCGGCAATGACATACTCAATGGCGGCAATGGCGAAGACACGCTGTCGGGCGGGGCGGGAATCGACAACCTGGGCGGCGGGCGCGGCAACGATTCCATTGATGGCGGCGCGGGTAGCGACATTCTTGCCGGCGGCAGCGGCATGGACACATTCAACTATCACGCCCTGGCGGATCGCGGCGCGGCGGGCGACGAGATCACCGATTTCGCCGCTGGCGCCGGCGGGGACGTGTTGAACCTTCACGACCTGCTGGACACGTTCTCCGGCATTGACGGCGGCACGCACGGCAATGCATTTAGCGGCGGCTTTGTGCGGTTTACCCAAGCGGGAAGCAACACCCTCGTTGAAGTCGATGGCAATGGCGGCGGCGACGCTTTCATCACCCTGGTGGGACTAACGAATACGGTACTGGGGCAACACGATACCCAGAACTACATACTTTAATCCGCCGCGAGAATCAGGACATGCGCCGTTCCCGAGGCGGGAACGGTTGCATCTGCGCGGTTGGATTGGACCCAGCGCCGGGCGACTGGAGAACGCTTGGAGAACTTATGGCGCCTACGGGGCCGGCGACTGGTATAAGCCTGTTTCTTGAACTTCGTGCGTCTCACCCGTGCGCAAAATCGCCGCACGAAATACCGCTTCGGTGCGCTCCACGATCGCGTCCCACCCCTGCGCCAACGCGGCCTGCCGCGCGCGCAGCCGCATCGAGTTTCTTAACGTGATGTCGCCCGCCACTTGCAGCGCGCCCGCTAGCAGCAGGTCCTCGCGGCCCGGCGACACCGCCAGTCCATTTTTTTGATTGCGTATCAGCTCATGCGCCGCGGCATGATCGTAGGCCACGACGGCCAGCCCGCTGGCCATGGCTTCGAGCGTGACGTTGCCAAAAGTCTCCGTCAGGCTCGGGAAGATAAACATATCCGCGCTGGCATAATGTTCCGCCAGGGATCGGCCGGTTTGAAAGCCGGCAAATACCGCATCGGGGCAATCGATCTGCAACTGCCGGCGCAAAGGGCCGTCTCCTACGATCACTAGTTTTACGCGTACCTGCGCACCGCGCAGCGAGTTGTAGCAGCGCACGACCGCCGCCAGATTTTTCTCAGCTGCCAGTCTGCCCACCGACAGGATTACGACTGTATCGGGCGCAGCGCCCCAGGATTTCCGCAGTTCAGCGGAATTTTGATACGGAGAGAATATTTTCGTGTCCACGCCGCGCGGTACCACTGACAGTCTGTCGAACGCCATGCCCGCGAGTTCGCGCTTCAGTTGTTGGGTGGGAACCATCGTGCAATCGGCGTCGTTGTGAAACTTTCGCATATAGGATTCAATCGCGCCCTTCAGCCAGCCGATACCATAAAACCGGCTATACGCATGGAAGTTGGTGCGAAAGTCGGTGCTCACCGGTATTTGCAGCGAGCGCGCCGCTCGCAATGCAGACCATCCCAACGGCCCTTCCGTGGCAATGTGAACAATGTCGGGCCGCGCGGCCCGCCACAGGCGCCGCAACTCACCGCCCGCGGGAAAACCCATCCTGAGTTGTTGGTACATGGGAATCGGTATCCCGCGTACCAATAGCTCCTGAAACCGGCCTCGACGTGCCGGCGTCTCGTTGTTGTGCTGCCGGGGGCGGACAAGGGTAAGTTCATGCCCCTTGGCCAGCAATCCCTCCACCACCTTTGACGTGGTGTGCGCGACTCCGTTGATATCCGGCGGATAGGTTTCCGTAACGAATGTGATGCGCAGTTTTTCGGCAGTTGCGAAGACGGAGCCGCGCCGCGTTTGAATGGGTGTGTTCATGCACGGCAATTTAAAGGACTTTCACGACAGACATATGACAGCGAATTTCCGCGCACCGGCACGGGCCTTGGGCGCGCGCGAATGGGTAAATGGACTTCCTTTTGTCAAGGAAACGTCATCAAACTTTCATGTTTACCAGACATATTGCCCGGCTATTGACGTTTCCTTTGTTGGTGTTTTCCGATTGAAGTCAGTAGTACCTACCCATTAATCAGGGAGTCCGCATGAAAAATCTGATGGATACATTGCGCGTTCAGCGCTGGGACGATCACCGTTATTATCACCACAGCAGAATCAATCAGGCGCTGCATCTCATCAGCGCTATTTCATTCCTGGTTTCGTATGTCTATCTTTTCATAGACCCGGTGATCGCGGCACTGGTGGCGTGGCTGGTCGCCATGACCACGCGGCAGGCCGGGCATTTCTTTTTTGAACCCAAGTGTTACGATGAGGTCAATCAGGCGACCCACGAACACAAGGAACGCATCAAGGTCGGCTACAACCTGCACCGCAAGCTGGTGCTGCTGGGCATCTGGATCATGATTCCCCTGGTGGCGTATTTCTGGCCCGCCTATATCACCTGGGCCGTGCCAGAAAAATACGAGGACACGACAGCACGCATTGTCGGCATGGCGTGGCTGCTGCTCGGCATCGCGGGACTGCTGTTTCGCGCGGGGCAGGTGTGGCTGAATGACCGCTTCGAGAGCGCGCTGGCGTGGGTGCTTAAGATCCTCACTGATCCATTTCACGACATCAAGTTATACCATCGCGCACCGCTGCAACTGCTGCGCGGCGAGTGGATGGACCCCATGTCGCATGTGCGGCCTCATTGATCATGCCGCCATGCGCGCGCGCAGCATTTCTTTCAATACCTGCCGGCGGATGGTCTTGTTGGTCTGGCCTTGGGGTGCCCACCACCATCCCTCGGCGGACATCTGCTGCGCCGCACGCGCGAATCGCGTGCAGAATTCCTCGTAGTCTTGTTCGTCAAAATTGAGACTGAAAATCAGGCGCCCGCTCCCCACCCAGCTAAGTGCGATGCCGTGGCGGCGCAGATAGAACTGGAAGAGCCAGTTGTAGCGCGCCGGTTTCGTGAACAATACTGTCCACACCGTCGACATCGCCGCCACCCGCACTGGCAGGTCTTCGCGATCCAGCCGCTGGTTAAGCTGATCCGCGCGAGCGTGCCAGAGTGCATCGATATTTTCATAGAGCGCTTTTACTTGTGGCGACTCCAGGCGCTGCAGAAACTCATTCATGGCGCCCATCACGTAAGGATGGGCGTTGAAGGTGCCGCGCGCAAAGCAAATATCGGCGGGGCGTTCATTGCCGAATCTGCGCATGAGGTAGGCCTTGCCGCAAAGCACGCCCACCGGCAGCCCGCCGCCGAGTGTCTTGCCATAGGTTACAAGGTCGGCCCGCACGCCGAAGTATTCCTGCGCACCGCCGCGCGCGAGCCTGAATCCCAGAAACACTTCATCAAAAATGAGCACGATGCCGCGCTCGCTGCAAACCTTGCGAAGCGCTTCCAGCCAGTGAGTGTAGGCAACACGGTGGAATGCCGCACTGCGTGCGCTATCCACCAGCGTCGAATCCGTCGGCGCCGGGCGGTTCGGATGCAGGGCTTGCAACGGATTGACCAGCACACAAGCGATGTCGCGGCGGTTACGCAAAACGCGCAATGTCGAATCATGCATCTCGCGCAGCGTGAACGTTTGACTGGCGGGCGGCAGCGGGTTGCCGGGGCCGGGCTGCACATCGTCCCACCAGCCGTGGTAGGCGCCGGTAAAGCGCACCAGTTGAGTACGGCCCGTGTGATAGCGCGCAAGCCTTACAGCCTGCATGACGGCCTCCGTGCCGGACATGTGAAACGACACTTCATCCATGCCCGATATGGCGCGCAGCCGTGTCACGTTATCCAGCACGCACGGATGATACGAACCCAGCGCCGGCCCCAACTCGCGAACACGTTGCGCACCCTCGTCAATACAGGATTTATAGAAATCCAGTCCAAACAGATTGACGCCGTACGACCCGGTGACATCGATAAACCGGTTGCCGTCCATGTCCATAAGCCAAACGCCGTCACTCTTGTTCCAGTAGCTGCCGATACGCAGGTGTTGCTGCAACACCTCGCGAAACTGAAACGGCACGCGGTAGCTGCTGATGAACTGCAAATCCGAAATCATCGGCTTGCTGGCGTCGGTATGTGCCAGCGTGAGCGGACTCTGGTTGCGCAAGCCGGCGCCAAGTTCCTTGAGTGCGTGGCGCCGCTGATTGGCAATATCGGCGGGCGCGCCGTCGGTGGTGAACCACTGCCCGTCCTCATACGCATAGCCCGGAACCCAGCGTGCCATGCGCTGCGCCCAGCGCACGTGCCCTGTCAGAGATGGATATTTTGCAAAGGACAACTCGATACGTTGCTTGATTCTCCGCAGCACGTATACAGCGGCTGGCAACAAGACAATGAGTACGGCAATTAATACTGTTGACTCAGGCATGGCATTCGTCCCCGGAAAACCTATGTCTATGACAAATTTATGAAGAAATGATGAAAATCCGGGAATTGGCGCAAAAACTCGCTTTACAGGAAGACCTGAATTTCCTCCTGAGCAACCGCATTCCCCGGCTCGCGGCAACCCACTTCATGGGCTGGTTCAGCCAGATTCGCCAGCCCTGGGTATGCAGCGCGTCTATTGCGGCATGGAAAGTTTTTTCCGATCTGGACCTGAGTGAGGCGCGAAAACAGAAGTTCGACAGTCTTCACGACTGCTTCGTGCGCGAACTCGTTGCCGGCGCACGCACGCCCGACCCCGATCCGAACATACTGGTCAGTCCCTGCGATGGCATCGTCGGCGCCTGCGGTCAGGTCGAGGGCGGCAACGTATTCCAGGCGAAGGGATTTCCCTACAGCTTGAATGATCTCTTCGGCAATGAACACGCCGCGCGGCCTTGGCATGACGGCGTCTACGTGACCGTGCGTATCACTTCGGCGATGTACCACCGGTTTCACGCGCCCTATCGCGGGACAATGCGGCAAGTGCGCTACATCGCGGGCGATACTTGGAACGTAAATCCGATCGCGCTCAAGCGCGTTGAAAAATTATTCTGCAAGAATGAGCGGGCGGTGCTGTCGCTTGAGATTGGAGCGCAACGCTATCCCGTGGCGCTGGTTCCCGTGGCGGCGATCCTGGTGGGGGGAATTCGCCTGCACGGACTGGACACGCTGTTTCACACGCGTTACGGCGGCCCCACGGATTTTAGTTGCACGGTTGATTTTGACAAAGGCGATGAACTGGGCTGGTTTCAGCATGGCTCCACGATTCTGCTGTTCGCGCCCAGGGGGTTTCGTCTGGCGGATCAAATTGCGCTTGGCGCGCGCGTCAAGGCGGGCCAGATACTGATGCGCCTACCCGGCTGAAACGCACCCGCGATCCGACGCAAATTTCAATCTTGAAGCCCGCGCGGACAGCAATGCCGCCGCGTATGTCACAAGAGCTTCATGCTAGTCCGGGACAATCCCCATCGTTGCTTCAACTCCACTTTCTTGATCGCGGAGGCGTCATACATGCGAATTACTGTCATAGGCACGGGATACGTAGGGCTGGTAACGGGAACTTGTCTCGCCGAATTGGGTAACGCGGTGGTTTGCGTTGATCTGTCCGTGGACAAAATCCATGGTCTCAATCATGGTGTGGCGCCAATACACGAGCCCGGTCTGGAAGACATGATTCAGCGCAACAAGGGGCCGGGCCGCATCAGTTTCACCACGGATATCGAGGCGGCGATCACGCACGGCGAGGTCGTGTTTATCGCAGTCGGCACGCCACCACTGGAAAGCGGCGGCGCCGACACACGATACGTACTCGCGGCGGCACGCGATATCGGACGTTGGATGAACGAATTTAAAGTGGTCGTCAACAAGTCCACTGTTCCCGTCGGAACAGCCGATCAGGTCAAGGCCGCGATAAGCCAAGAGTTGCACGCGCGCGGTTTCCTCGGCGCCCCCGCCCAGGAGCGCCTGTCGTTCTCGGTGGTGTCCAATCCGGAGTTTCTGAAGGAGGGCGCGGCAATTGAGGATTTCATGCGCCCGGACCGGATCGTGCTGGGCGCGGGTGACAACGAGCCGGATCAACGCGCCCTGGCCACCATGCGAATACTTTACTCGCCGTTTAACCGGCATCATGAGCGCACGCTGGTCATGACCAATCGCGCGGCGGAACTCACCAAGTATGCCGCCAATGCGATGCTGGCAACTCGCATCTCGTTCATGAACGAATTGGCCAACCTTGCGGAACGGGTGGATGTGGATATCGAGTCGGTACGCCAGGGTATTGGGTCCGACCCGAGAATCGGCTACAGCTTTCTCTATGCGGGCGCCGGTTGTGGCGGGTCGTGCTTTCCCAAGGATGTGCGGGCTTTGCAACAGACCGCCAGGGAAAATGGAACGAGCATGCGCGTGCTGGAGGCGGTAGACAGTGTGAATCAGCAGCAAAAGCGCAGAATCCTTGAAAAGGTGCACGCACATTTCGGCGAGGATTTGCGCGGACTGACCATCACCGTCTGGGGCCTGGCCTTCAAGCCCGACACAGACGATGTGCGCGAAGCGCCCAGCAGAATCGTGATCACGGGGTTATTGAAACGCGGCGCCTGCGTGCGCGCTCACGACCCGGTGGCCAATCACGCCGCGCGCACGGCGCTGCAAGATGATTTGATAGACAGCAAACATCTATGGCCGCGCATGGAATTTTTCGCGGATGCCAGCGACGCGCTGCAAGGCGCGGATGCGCTGGTCATCATGACCGAGTGGAAATCGTTCCGCAGCCCAAGCTTCGCCACGCTGAAGAAATCACTGTCGGCCCCGGTGATTTTTGACGGGCGCAATCTGTTTGAACCGAAGGTGATGGCGGGCGAAGGGTTCGTCTATCACGGTATTGGACGCGTCGGTTTGCCCGCCGGCTCGCGCCTCGCGCTGGTTAAGCGGCCGCTAGCGGCTTAGGTATCATTTACCTTGCACCGCTATTTCTGTTTGAACTCAAACGCACGATGGCCCTGGATCGTGCGCGCCATCGCACCGCTGCCGGCACGGAGAATTGCCTGCATTGCGGCCATGGTGTTTACTCAATCCGCGCTGATGGGATCCCCGGGCGGATACGTTCACGCCGCCGAGATTGCGGGGGTTCGCGTCGCTCCGGATGCCCGCGTCGCGGACGTCGATCTCGTGCTCAATGGCGCTGGTCTGAGGCGTCTTTTCAGGGCTAACGTTTACGTCATCGGATTGTATTTTCCACAGCGTACGAACTCCGCGGAGTCTGCGTTCAATGGCGCCGGGCCAAAACGAATCGCGCTCACCTTCATGCGCGAAGTCACCGCGCAATCGCTTGTCGACGCGCTGTTTGAAGGCGTGCGCGATAACTCAAGCGAAGCGGAATTTGCAAAATTGAAAGCTTCCGCCGATACGCTGTCGGCGATCATGCTGCCGCTCAAAGTCGCAAAAAAAGGCGATATCGTCGCGCTCGATTACCTGCCGAACACGGGCGCGCAGGTAGTCATGAACGGGCGCGTAATAGGAAAGCCTGTTCCCGGCCATGATCTGTATCGTGCCTTGCTCAGAATCTGGTTGGGAGATTCTCCTGTCGATGCCAATCTGAAGCGCGAGTTATTGGGACAAGGGTAGCCCGGTTTCAGGGCTTCATGAATCCGTAATCCAGCGCTTGCATAATGTATCGGTGAACTATAATTTTATGTTTAAAAACAATTACTTACGATTAGCGGGCATGGCGGTGGCCATTGCATTGGCGGCCCCGCAGGTTTCAGCCCCGGCGGCGGCGGAACGCTTCAGTTTCGCCGCCATAGGAGACATGCCCTACGCGCTACCCGGCGATTTTGAGCGCTTTGCCCGGCTCATCGAGCGTATTAACACCGCACACCCCGCCTTCACCATTCACGTCGGGGATTTCAAACCCGGAAACTCGCGCTGTGGCGATGAACACTTCGCAAAAATTTCGGATATGTTCGAGACATTTGACGCGCCGCTCATTTACACACCTGGAGACAACGAGTGGACTGATTGTCATCGAGCCGACAATGGCGGGTTTGATCCCCTCGAACGGCTCGGCAAGGTGCGCGAGCAGTTTTTTCCCAATCCGGCGCAAAGCCTCGGCCGCGACAAAATCGCGCTCGAGCATCAAGGCACTGATACGCGTTACTCCGCCTATATCGAAAACCGCCGCTGGGAACGCGCGGGCGTGTTGTTCGCCACCCTGCATATCGTCGGCAGCAATAACAACTTGCAAAGAGACCATGTGGCGGTCAATGAGTACATCGCGCGCAATGTCGCCAATCTGGCGTGGATGCAGGCAACGTTTGAAAGCGCCCGCAAGCGCAACGCGAAAGCCGTAGTGCTGGCGTTTCAGGCAGATCTGCGCTGGGAGTTAAATGCCAGCGAACAACAACGCGCGGGCTTTACCGACACGTTGACCGCTTTGCGGCGACATGCGCGCGCGTTCGGCAAACCGGTGTTGGTTGTGCATGGCGACCGGCACCGCTTTGTCGTCGATAAGCCGCTCTACGAGAACCGTCAACTGATTTACAACGTGACACGATTGATGGTTTTCGGCGCAACTGAAGTTCAGGGGGTCATGGTACATGTGGACACCGAAGACCCCGATGTGTTCAGCTTTCGCCCGCTGACGGCTCCGGAAAACATTCGGTAGGAAATTGGCCGCGCTTGCCCGCGCATAGCCAGATTCGGCTCATTTCGGTTCATGCCATGCCACTTGTCTGGCGGTGCGTCACGGCTAAAAATAGTACATAAAAACAAATACTTAGATTCATCCGCGAGTGCGTTAACTACCTATCACACCGCCATCGTTCTTGCGTATGACCAACGTCGCCGAACGCGGCCGTCCGCCCGATGCGCCATCGGGCCACGAACTCACTGCCTTGGGCGCTTTCGGATTGCTGCGTTCGCTCGCGGTTTCGCCAGGATGCTGAATGTTGACGAACATGGTGCGGCCGTCGGGCGTGGTGATGACACCCGTCACCTCGCAGCCGGCGGGGCCGGTGAGAAAGCGCCTGATCTCGCCGGTGCGTATATCCGCTGCCAGCATCTGATTGTTGCCCATGCGCTCGTAATCGCCTTTGTGCATGGCGCTGGTCGAGACGTCGGTTTGTATCCATAAAATACCCCCGTCATCAAACCATAATCCATCCGGACTGCCGAACGCGTCACCATTGATATTGCCGCGCTTGGCCGGATCAGAATGTCGCGGATCGCCCGCCAGCACGAAAATGTCCCAATTGAATTTCAGCGCAGCCGGATCGTTGCCCAGCTCACGCCAACGGATAATGTGTCCGAAGGTATTGTTGGAACGCGGATTGGCCGCATTCAAGCCGGGAACTTGCGGCGTGCCTCGGCACGCGTTGTTGGTGAGCGTGCAATACACCTCGTTGGTGCCGGGGTGAACCGCGATCCACTCGGGGCGGTCCATTTTGGTGGCGCCGACGGCATCCGCCGCCGCGCGCGTGCGCACCAGCACGTCGGCCTGATCCCTGAAACCGCCCGCTGGAGTCAGCTTGTTCTTGCCGAACGTGAGTTCGACCCACTCGCCGCCGCCGTCTTCGTGAAACTTCGCGACGTAAAGCGTGCCATGATCGAGCAGATTGCGATTGGCATTGCGGTCGTTCGGGTTCCACGCATCGCGCGACACGAACTTGTAGATGTACTCGAACTGACGGTCATCCCCCATGTACAACGTGACACGGCCATCGCGCCCCACCGCCGGCCATGCGCCTTCGTGACTAAAGCGCCCTAGCGTCGTGCGCTTGACCGGCGTGGATCGCGGATCGTACGGATCGACCTCGACCACCCAGCCGAAGCGGTTGGGCTCGTTGGGATGTTTGCCCGCATCGAAACGCTCGTCGAATTCATGCCAACGATAACCGCGGCCTTTTTCCCGCACGCCGTTGCGCCGCTGGTCCTCGGTGATTGCGCCGGAATTGACGAAATAACCGTCCCAGTTTTCCTCGCATGTGAGATAAGTGCCCCAAGGCGTATACCCGTGCGCGCAATTGTTGATGGTGCCCAAACACTCGGCGCCGGTTGCATCCGCGGCCGTGCGCAAGTACGGCGATCGCGCCGCCGGCCCGGAAAGCGTCATTGGCGTGGCCGCCGTGATACGCCGCGCGAAACGTGACGGACGCACCACTTCCCAGCGCCCGTCCCGCGCGCGCACTTCCACTACGGACATGCCATGCGCGTTTTGCGATTTGCGGACTTTCGCCGCACTCCAGTTGGCAAACGCGTCCGTATGCAACAGGCCGTCGTCGGTATACTCGTGATTGATCGCAAGCAATGCGCTGCTACTACTGGCGCTTCCAAGGGGCAGCGGGAAGTAATGCACGCTGTCGTGATGCATGCCGGCTTGCAACGCCTGATCCTCGGCGCTGTTACTCGCATCCTGCCGAAACGCCGGCGACCCGGACGCGTGCCCGATCGGATCGCCCCACGCGAGCAACACCCTCGCGTTGTAACCCTCGGGCACCCGCACCATGTCCGCGGCGGACCCGGCGACGCTCTTGAATCCCAACGTGCCTTCGCGCTTTAATCCGCCGCTCGCGCAACCCGCCAACGACAGCGGCAATGCGCCGGCGGCCGCGAACGAGGCGGCGCCTTTGAGCAGTTCGCGGCGCGACAAGCGCGCATGAAGGATATCGTCAAACGATTAATTCGCGGATGTATTGATGGTTTTGCCATCGCTGTAACTGTGACTCATGTGGTTTGGACTCGCGCTCTAAAAGCGGGAATGCTGACGCGCCCAGGTTACGGGTGTGTGACAGACCGCAAGCAGAATTTCGGGCGATTGCCACCGCGAAACCATGAGCCAGTTGCCCTCACCGCCGCGGGAATGAAACAAAAGCGTCACGTCACCGACATCGACCGGTAACACATCGTCAATACCATGCGCTCATCACTTAACGAGAGGAGTTGCCCGTGCTCGAGATACGCGCCATCAGAAAGTCATTTGGAAAAGTGGATGCCCTACGCACCGTCACGCTCAACATTCCGGCGGGCCAGATGGTCGGCGTCATCGGACGTTCCGGCGCCGGCAAATCCACGCTCTTGCGCCTGATTAATCGGCTGGCGGAGCCGAGCTCGGGCCAGATTGCGTGGCAGGGTGAAGCGGTCAGCGAACTGCGCGGCCGCGCACTGCTGCGCTGGCGCTCGCGCTGCGCGATGATCTTCCAGCAATTTAACCTTGTGCCGCGCCTGGACGTGATCACCAATGTACTTCTGGGCCGCGTGTCGCGCCACGCCACGTTGCCTTCGCTGTTCAAGCGATTTAGTGAAGCCGAGCGCGCGATAGCCTTACTGGCGCTCGAGCGCCTCGACTGCGCCCAGCTCGCCCTGCAGCGCGCCGAAACCCTGTCCGGCGGACAGCAACAGCGGGTCGCCATTGCCCGTGCGCTGATGCAGGAACCCGACATCGTCCTGGCCGACGAACCGATTGCTTCGCTCGATCCGCGCAGCGCGATTCAGGTGATGCAGGCGCTGCGTGCGATCAACCGCGAAGACGGCATCACGGTGATCTGCAATCTGCACACCCTGGACACCGCGCGCCAGTACTGCGACCGGATCGTCGGCATCGCCGCCGGCGAAATCCTGTTTGATGGCCTGCCGGGCGAACTCACGCTGAATGTGGTGCGTCGCATTTACGGCGTTGAGGGTGACGGTTCGGGCTTCGACGAATCGGCCACCTCCACCGCCGCCGGCCTGGAGCACACCCCATCGCGTGAACCGAGCCGCGAAGCGATCGCGGCCTGACCGATTGCATTCCCCACCAAAAGGAGTTTTTCGTATGAACGCACGAAACCGCTTTCTCGCCGCGGGAGCGTTGGGTCTGGCCCTCGCTTCGGCCGCCATGCCGAGTCACGCACAGGACTGGAGGAAAAAAATCCCCGTCGTCGGCTTCAGTTCGGTTAGCGCCGAGAACCAGTCCGCGACGCAGGCGCGCTTCAAGGAACTGGCCGACGTATTCAAGCAGAAAGTCGGCGCCGAGATGCGCATTTACACGGCCACCGACTACTCGGGCACGGTGCAGGCTTTGACCTCGGGCCAGATCCACATGGGTCAGATGGGCGCCAGCGCGTACTCGGCCGCCTGGATAGACTCCAACGGCGGCGTGGAGCCTCTGGTGGCCAACCAGGAGCTCGATGGGGCGCTGGGCTATCACTCGATCCTGATCGTCAAGAGCGACAGCCCTTACAAGAAGCTCGAAGACCTGAAGGGCAAGAGCATGGCTTGGGCCGATCCGAACTCCACCTCGGGTTATCTGATCCCGCTGGTTTCGCTGCGCGGCGCCGGCATCGAACCCGACAAGCACTTCGGCAAGACGCTGTTCTCCGGGGGGCACGAGCAGAGCGTGCTGGGCGTGATCGGCGGGCAGTTTGACTCTGGCTTCACCTGGTCGTCAAAAGGCCACAATGCCGGCCAGATACGTGCGATGGTGGATCGCGGCGTGCTGAAGATGGACCAGTTCCGCGTGATATGGGAATCGCCGCTGATCCCCAACCCGGTGGTGGTGATCCGCAAGGACATGCCGGAGGACATGAAACGCGATCTTCGCGCCTTCTGGACCGAACTGGCAAAGACACACCCGCAGATCGCCGAAGCCGCCGCACGCGGCAAGACTTCGGGGTTCGTGCCGGTAACGCACGAAATGTACAAACCGGTGCTGGACGCCGCCCTCGAAGTGCGCAAGACGCGCAAGCGCTGAACCATGCTAATACGCGTAGTCGCCGGTATCGCCCTTGCCGCCACGGTGGCGTGGGCGCATGCCCAGGATTGGAAAGCGAAGTTCCCGGTGGTCTCGATGAGCGCGGTCAGCTCGGAGAGCCAGGGCGCGACCGAAGCGCGCTTCAAGGATTTCGCCAAGACGTTCAAGGATCGTTTGGGCGTCGAGCTCAAGATTTACACCGCTTCCGACTATTCGGGAACCATTCAGGCGCTCACATCAGGCCAGATTCAGTTCGCCGGACTCGGCCCGGCGGCCTATGCCGCCGCGTGGATCGACTCCAACGGCGCGGTTGAACCGCTGGCCGCCGCCAAGGAGCCCGATGGCGACGTCGGTTATCACTCCCACCTGATTGTGCGCGCTGACTCGATCCACCAGAAACTCGAAGACCTCAAGGGTAAATCCCTGGCTTTTGCCGATCCGAACTCGGCCTCCGGCTACCTCATTCCGTTGGTGTCGCTGCGCGCCATCGGCATCGAACCGGAGAAGTTCTTCGGGCGCACGGTCTACTCCGGCGGGCACGAACAGAGCGTGCTCGGTGTGGTGAGCGGCCAATTTGACAGTGCCTTCGTGTGGGGCGCGCGCGATCCGCTGTCGCGCGGCGTGCTCAAGGCGATGAATGACCGCGGCGTGCTCGATCCCAAGCGGGTGCGGGTGATCTGGCGCTCGCCACTGATCCCCGGCTCGCCCATTACCGTGCGCAAGGACTTGCCGCGGGACATGAAGCGCGACATCCAGAAGCTCTTTATCGACCTGCAGACGATCGACCCGAAAATGACGGAAATTGTCGCGCGCGGCAAGACACAGGGTTATGTCCCCGTGACGCACGACATGTACCAACCCATCCTCGACGCCACGCAGGAACAACGGCGCAATCGCCGGAAGAACTGAGAAAAAGCACAAGATGGCCGTTACGTCCACTGCCGCGGGCTTGCAAGCCGTACGCGCATTTGAATCCTCGTGGCGCGAAATGCAGGTGCGCAAGCGCTGGTTAAGCGCGGGCTATGGCAGCATCTTCCTGGCCGCGCTCCTGGCCTCCGCCTGGATCGGCGAGTTCAACCCGCAGAAGCTCTACCACGGGCTTCCGCGCATCCACGAGTATGTGGCCAAGACCCTGCCCACGTTGACCCTCGCCAACTTCGGGGCAGACATGGCCGAGTGGTTCTACGGCCTGCCCAAGTGGCTGAAGCTCCTGTGGGAAACCGTGCTGATCGCCTACATCGCCACGCTACTGGGAACGCTGGGGGCGCTGGCGCTGTGCTTTCATGCCGCGCAGAACCTGTCGCGCGGCAAGGCGAGCTACTGGATTGCCCGCCGGGTATTTGAATTCGCCCGCACCATCCCGGAACTGGTGTTTGCGCTGGTGTTCGTGTTCGCCTTCGGCATCGGCCCGCTGGCCGGTATCCTCGCCATCGCCATTCATTCCATGGGAGGCAACGGCAAGCTGTTCGCCGAGGCGGTGGAGAACATCGACATGAAGCCCGTGGACGGGCTCAAGGCCACTGGCGCCAACTGGATACAGACCATACGCTTTGCGGTGCTGCCGCAGGTTTTGCCTAACTTCACCTCGTTCGCGCTGTGGCGCTTCGAGATCAATGTACGTTCGGCCTCCATCATCGGATTCGTGGGCGCGGGCGGTATCGGCCAGGAGTTCTACACCGCGGTCAGCCGACTGTACTACGAGGACATCAGCGCACTCATCATCCTCCTGGTGACGACCGTGGTGCTGATCGACATGTTGTGCGAGCGGATTCGTCACCGTCTCATCGGAAAAGAGGGCTTCGCATGATTTTGCATCCCGCGGACATGAACGCGAGCGCCATTGCGCGCGCCCGCATGCTCAGCCCCGGCGCGTTCAACGCCCCTTTCTCGCAGCGCCTGCCGCTGTGGTCTCTGGCGGCGGCTTTCCTCGGACTGACCGCATATTGTATTGTCCTCTTTGACATGTCGCCGCTACGCCTGTGGGCAGGCATGGGCAAGATGACCGAGGTGCTCGCCCAAATGTTCCCGCCCACCGCAAAGGGCGCGCACTGGGATTATGTCTATGCCATGTTGCAGACCGTTGGCATGGCTTTTCTCGGCACCGTGATCGCAGCGTTGCTGGCGGTGCCGCTGGGCTTCGCCTGCGCGCGCAACATGGTGCCGGGCTGGATGGTGCGGTTCTTCTTTCGCCGATCGAGCGACGTGCTGCGCGGCGTGGATCAATTGATCTGGGCGCTGATCTTCGTGCGCGCGGTCGGCCTGGGGCCCTTGGCGGGCATACTCGCAATCATAATTTCCGATACCGGCACGCTGGCCAAGCTCTACTCCGAAGCCATAGAGAACATCGACCGCAAGCCCGTCGAAGGTACGCGCGCTTCGGGCGCCAATGCCGTCCAGACCATGCGTTTCGGCGTGCTGCCGCAAATACTGCCCATCATGCTGTCGAATGCACTCTACATATTCGAGTCCAACATCCGCTCGGCCACCATCCTGGGCATTGTCGGCGCCGGCGGCATCGGCTTCTTCCTCGCCGACCGCATACGCACGCTGCTGTGGGAGGAGGCCTGCTTCATCCTGCTGCTGATCCTGGGTACCGTGTACCTTGTCGACTGGCTGTCAAAGCTGGTGCGCACCCGGTTGATTCGGGGCCAGGACCAGGCCCCTGCGCTGCACTGAATCTCAAACGTTCGATTCGCCGCACAACAAGCGCAAGGGGCGCTCCCGACTGCGCGCGCCGTAGGTGCAGGGTATGCGCTCATTCGCCACCAGAAGCCTACTGCCGAAGTCCAGATGAGGCGAGGCGCCATCTGCACGACCCTGAGTATGGATATCGACTGCCACGGATCGTCGTGGGAGGAGAGGCCCGGCGCATGCGCCGTTCAGCTTATGCCGTCCGACGTTTCGACCTGCACCACGGATTAAATGAGCCGCGCGCCGATAGCACGCGACACGGCTTGCGCGCGGTTACGCACCTTCAGCTTCTTCCGAATATTCTGCATGTGATTCTTGACGGTGAGCGGGCTAATCTTGAGCACTTCACCGATTTCACGATTGCTTTTGCCCTCCTGCACCCATTGCAGAATTTGCACTTCACGTCCGGTGATTTTCCGCGACAGCAATACCGCTCTCGGACGCACGGGTTCTCGTGGAACCCGGCGGTCGCCGCGGCGGCGCTTTTCGTGCAACACACGCAAGTGCGCGGCGTACAGGCTCGGCGTCACCAGATCAATCAGATATGACGTGCGGCGTGACAGAAGCACGGGTAGGTTAATCAGGCAAAAAAATACCGAGGAGTTTCCATAAACCTGCGGCACGCCATGAAACACGCAATTTACTAGATTGTGACGTATGAGAAGCGCGTTGAACTGCGAGTGGGTGGCGTACCGCGGATCATAAGGGCACACCACCAGTGGTGCATGTCCATTGGCCTCCCAAATGGCACTGGCCTGCGCCATTAATCCGTTCTGTGTTTCGCAAAATTCATCATACATCGGCTCCGGAAACGGGCGTCTGGCGAACTTGTCTACGATGAATTTGCGGCGACGCCAGTCACCATAACCACACAACAGAATTTCATGCGGTACCAGCGACTGCAGCACGCCTCGTGCCCACAGAAAAAACTGGTGCCGGCGTAGAATCGAGTGCGCCACTTCGACGATGCCGACCAAGCAGGACTCGTTAGCGCTGCTGAGCACCGTCGTATCGTCCGCATCTAAACGCGGCTTGCCTGGCGCGTGCACTTCCAGCGCGATCTGCGTCATGCTCCGGCGCCTCCCAAGCACCTACCTCGAACGGCTACGGCGTGATTTTCGTCCATGAACATTACAAACTTTTGAGGTCGAAAAGGCGCAGGCGAACCGATAAACGGGCTTAAAAATATCAACCAAAGCATGCCTATGTCTTATTTTTGATTGCCCGCATTAACCGCTTGAGCCGGAGTCAACGTGATGTCGGCGACGAACTTCCAGTCAGCGTAGGTCGCGCGCTTCGTCGTCGCCTTTTCAGGGTCGCGATTCTTGAATGGCTCCTCGTTAGACAGGCTATGTACGCCCACAATGCCCTCTCCATTATTGTGTTTAATCAGGCCCCACTCCGCTTTGCCGCGCAGGGGATCGACATACACTTTTCTCAGGTAGCGCCGCACTACCGGATAACGCTCGTCACGCAGCATGTCGTCGAGAGATTTCGGCAACTGCTTGTCGCCGCCGGGCGTGCCCTCGTAATAAAGTTTGATCGCGTGCTTGAACTGTTCTCCAATAAACCGCAACTCCGCTTCGCGCGAGCGCTGAACATTGGTGTGCCATACCTGTCCTATCGCGGCCAGCCCCGCGCCGATCATAGCGACGGCGAGCAATAGACCCACGTACGTAAATCCGGCAGAGGAACGGCGTAACATGATTACAGTTGCCCGTACGGCGTGCCGCCACTGGTATTGCCTTCGGCCCCGCTGCGTATGTCGTAGATGCCCGCGCGCCCCGGGTCTTCGGGCGGCCCTATCGTTACCCAGGTCGTCGCACTCTCGGTGATCGGATCGACCGGTATGGCGCGTAGATAGCGGCGAGATGCAAGCGTTTCCACCGTTTCAGGATAGCGTCCGTTATCGGCATAGTATTTATCGATGGCATCGCGCACCACACGCAGATTTTCCCGCAGCACGGCTTCCTTGGAACGTTCGACACTGGCAAAGTAGCGCGGCACGCCTATCGTAAGCAGCGTCGCGAGTATAGCCATCACGACGAGCAGTTCGATCAACGTAAATCCCGTGTACGTGCCGCGTGCATTGGGTGCAAATAACATGCTCACCACTCCCGATACGGAATGCCGTTCAATCCGACGCTCAACGAACGGGAGTAAACGTCAAATACGTCGTCGCCTTCCCGCGGCGCTTGCGGTGGGCTTGCATGGCTGCGCAATCCCCAGGTCTCAATCGCCGGCATACCCGGTTCGGCGAAGGGATCGCGCGGTAGTCGCCGCAAAAAATAAATTCTGGCTCTTGATGTGGATTTTGCATCGACCACGCCGTTAACCAGTAAATCGAGCGTTTTCGGATAGCCGCTTTCATTCGCCAGTCGCGGTATGCGTCCGTCGTCCACGGCCAGCTTGTAAGCGTCGATGCCCTCGCGCAGTTGTTGCAAGGCGTGCCGGAGTTCGACTTCCTTGCCGCGCCGCACAGTGAGTTCAGCCAGAGGCATCGCGGCCGAAGCGAGTATTGCTACAATTGCCACCGTGACCACCAGTTCAATGAACGTGAATCCCGCTTGACGATTCATCGGCACTTCATTGCACCAGAGTCAATATATGCTCGGTGGGTAGCGTCCCCGATACCGCGGCGCCCCCCAACTCCCGCAACACTGTATTCTCAAGACTTATCCGGGTAGTACCACCGGTCTTGGCAATAACCTGGAAGGTAAGCGTCGCCGAGGACGGAGGATTACCGCGACCCAGCTTCATGCTCAAGCGCCCCTCTTTGGCGTCCGCGGGGGAGTTTCGTAATGCGAGAACCGCCGCGTCATACACCAACTCAACCTGACCGGTCACGACACGCGGATCAGATGGTAAAGACAGCGTCACCGTCATATCCGATCCCGCTTTCGCCTGGGGCGGCGCATTTAATACCAGTGAAGCTTGAGCGGCCGCGGCATCCTGCGCGGGTGGCGCCGCGGATACAGGCGGCTTGGCAGCGGGTTGGCCCGGTGCGCTGGACATCGCGAATCCTTGTGCGACCGTCGGTTGGATAGACAGCGGCAACGTACCCGCCGCGGCCTCCGTACCGGAAAAGAACTCCGCGACGACGTGTTCCGGCCGCACCAGCGTACGCACGATCCGCGGTGTGATCAACAACACGATTTCAGTCTTGGCGCGGGTTTCATTGTTATTTGAGAACAACCGGCCGAGTAGCGGCAGGTTACCCAGTCCCGGAAGCCGGTTCGCCGTAACACGCTCTTCATCCTGAATCAATCCCGCAAGCACCTGGGTTTCGCCGTCGCGCAATCGCAACACGGTGGAAGCATTCCGCGTTCCCACCTGATAAGCCAGTCCGCCGCCGGTAACCGACACTTCCCTGGTAATGTTACTAACTTCGAGACCCGCCTTGATTACAACGTCGCCATCCAACTGGATATTGGGCTCCACATCGAGCTTGAGTCCGACATCCAGATAGCTCACCGACGAACTCACGCCCACGTTTGCGGTCGAGGTAGTGGTAATGACCGGGACTCGATCGCCGATGTGTACCTTGGCCTTTTCCCGATTCTTGACACGGATGCGCGGGTTCGCGAGCACGTTGGTGATACCGTCCTGCTGCTTCAGATTAAGTAGCAGTGCCGGTGTTGCAATAAACGCCGTAAGACCCGCGCTGACGCGATCTATCGCTGCGCCCGCGGCTAGCGATGCAGGGCTCTGGAACTGCACCCGATCGGGAAACCGCACTCCGAGTTCCTGCGCGCGGCTGTTGCTGATTTCGAGCACCTCAAGGTCCAGAATGACCTCGGGATCGGCAATATCCTGATTCGCGATGAGCTTTTCAGCGAGGCGAACGGCGTCCGGGGTGTCTCTCATCACCAGCAGGTTTAGTTTCTCATCAACGAACAGATCTCGAGTCTTGACCACGGTGCGGATCATATTCACGGTTTGTTTTACATCCGCGTTGGTCAGATAAAAGCTGCGCACCACCAGCTCCTGATACTCCTTCAGCTTCGCCGGGGTGTTGGGGAAAATCAGTATCGTGTTGTCGTTAAGCACTTTTCGATCAAGCTGGTTCGTCAATAGCAACAGTCTGATGATGTCATCCACGGTGCTATCGCGCACCATAATGGTGGTTCGTAGATCGGGGCGCACGTCCTTGTCAAAAACAAAGTTGATTCCGACAGTACGAGAGACCACTTCGAACACGTTACGCAAGTGCGCGTCGCGAAACTCCAGTGAGACTTTTTTTCCGATGGCGGCCTTCAGCACCGGTGGCGCCACATTGCGGCTGGCGATGGCGTCAATAATCCGGCGTAACAGCGCGCGCGCCTCGTAATGCCCCGCGTTTTCAGCCAGCACACGCCGCAAAAGGACTTCGGCGCCGCTAAGATTTTTCTTGTCGAACTGCCCCATCGCCTCGCGTAATTGCGCTTCATGACGGAATGCCACGACGACGGCATCCAAGCCGGCCTTGGCACGCGGATTTTCCGGATCTACCTTCTGCGCTTCGCGATAGGCCTCCCGCGCCTCGCTCAACTGATTTTGAGCGCGCGCACTATCTCCCCTTGCGAGCACGCGCGAGACCGCACTGTCTCGCTCACGAATCCAGAAAGCGCGCATTTCCGGATTTCGGGGATTGTCGCGCGCAGCCCTTTCGAGCAACGGCAATGCCACATCCGTTTTGCCGTCACTCAGCAGGCGTTTCCCCTCGGTAAAATTGGGATCGGTTGCGCATGCGGCCCCCAGTAGCACGACAACAACAAGAATTACTTTATTCAAGATACACATCAATTTGTCCCGATGCGCAGCGACTGCTGCTGATTTAGCGGCAAGTAGGTCAGCACGACCACTTCGTCCTTGATCGCGTCCACTCGATAAGTCTTGTTTATGACGTCCCCGACCCTCGCCGCATGGCTGTGATCGTGCCCATTGAGAAAAACAGTGGTACGCCCATACTCGACCATCCGCCCAAACACCGTGAACGGCAACGGCGGCGCGATGGGCGGCGGCGGAGCCAGGGACTTCGTGGGCACTTTGGGCGGTGATGGTTGCCAGTTGCGGGCAGTGAAGATATTTGATATTTCAACATCAGGCGGAGCGCGTTTCAGCATGTCGAGAGGAAGGTCCGGCGTGACCACCACCGACACTCTCGATTCGGCGCGTGTCTCGCGCGACGCGGCGCTGGCAGTGGCGCCACGCGGTTCAGGTCTGCTACCCACTTGATCCTGACTCGCCACCCATCCTGCCGCGGCCAGCGCTCCGACGAGCGCTATCGCCAACAGCCACCGACGCTGGAATGTGCTCACGACTTGTCTGCTCCGAGAAATACCGTCAATTTGACTTGCGCTTCGATGATCGTGGCGTCGATGCCCTCGCGCTTCAAGCCAATTTCATCAACGGCCGCGGCCGGCACTTCGGTCAACACATCGGCAACGAATCCTCGTATCTGTTCATACGTACCTTTAACCGGTAACGTGATCTGGTAGCGTAGCAATCGCCAGCCGCGCTCCTGCACAATCTTGTACTCGCCGCGCTCCAACGCCACACCGCGCTTGTCCGCGGCCGCGTACACCCGATCCAGCCAATCCGGCAACGTGGCAGACGGCGGAAAAAATTCATAGAACGTATCCAGTTGCCGGGACAGCCCGGGCTTAATCGCATTCGGCTGCGTAATGGCCATTTGATAACGCGCTCGAAGTCGCTCCGCTTCTCCGCGCATGCCGCCGATTTCCTTTTGCAAGGACATGACAGCCGAAAAATAGAACGCTGCCGCGAACACGATCAGCATCGCGCCCACTGCGCCCAACCAACCCAGCTTTTGGCCCTGACGTGTCGCCTCCCACAGCAGACGGCTTAGCGCGTCTCGACCCATGCCGCCAACAAGGAAAAAGTGACCGGACGCTGGGCATCCAGCGTCTTTACTTCGTGCCCGGTTAGATAGACATTAGACAGCGAGCGAGTAGCGTCTAGCCGCCGTATATAGCCGAGCAATACAGGAAGGTTCTTTGCCTCGCCGGAAATACGCACGGTGCTATTTTGCAAATCCGGGAGTACCGACAACAACGCAACCGACTCATCGGTATTCGTCTCAATCTCACGAAACAAAGTGTCCCACGGTACCGCGATCCGCCGCAGAACACTATTTGCAACTCGCGCCTCCTGTTGCAATTCACGCGAATCTCGCGGCGACTCTGTCATTGCGCCTGGCGTTCGGCGTGACATTTTTTTGATCTCGCGCAACTTTGTATCCCATGCGCTCAACTGCCGCGAGCCATCCACGTAGGCATTGCCGACCCAAGCCGTGGCACACAATCCAAGGATGGTCAGGATGACGCCTGCCGGCCCGATCGAGCTCGGCCGGCGCACGAAATTAATTTCCATCGAATTCATTACACCGCGGCGATCATGCCAGCGCCATCGCAAAGCGGGCATCGGCATTTACCGGGGCGAGATAGCTGGCGGCGTCGAGTACGCGCATACGCGCTTCCTGCAGCGCCCGCAATGACTCGCGATTCAACCCGGGGCCAAAGAAGTACACCGGCAAGTTACGGTTGGCGTGCCCCAAGCCTATGGATTCCCGCTGCAACATCGCCGGAAAATCCGTTGTGATGTCTTCGCGTAGCGGCTGAACGCACAGTAAACGCGGCTTACCGGCTGTTGTGTTCAGCAAACAGATTCGGCCACTATCCATCAGGGCGAACCAGTAATCGGGTCCGGTAAGATTTTTCCGCCAACGGCCGATGGCCGAACTCAGAAAAGGCTTCACCGAAGCGAGCTGTAGTCCGCTTTCCGCGATCACGCCACGCAAACCCGCCATGAGTTCCTTATCGATGGCGCAGGCCAGCGCGGGAAAGCCATAGCGGGCCTCGCTGCACGCCACCTCCCATTTTTCGGCCATTCCGCCGTAGACGGATCGAAAAAGCAGCGACGCGTACGATAGGTATTCTCGCGGGTTGGCCAGTCCCGCCTGCCAGGGAACGAGCTGATAACGCGCCCACTGGCTGCCCACCACGATAGAACACCCGACTGCTTTTCCCTTCGTTCCTGTCGCACCCCCTGTGCGCACGACGTCCAATCCCTGCCTGAGCGCGCCCAATACTCCACGCCATGCGGGTTGACCTTCCGCCACCGCGATTTCAACGCTATGCCTGCTATGCGACGCCAGTACGCGCGGGCGCCAACCGCCGCCCACTCGAATCAGATCGACACGATCCGATCCCAAGCCAACCCGGATATGATCACTCCACCAAAGTGACACGGTTTATCTCCTGCAAGCTGGTTCGACCTTGGCGCACCAGGTCAAGCGCTGATTCACGTAGCGTCCGGGTTCCATTAGCGCGGGCCGCGGTTTTTATACGGCTTATCGGTTCACGGGCGATGATCAGTTCGCGAATCTGATCGCTCAGCAACAACATTTCCGCTATCGCGCTGCGCCCGCGGAAGCCACTCCCGCGACATTCGCTGCAACCGCGACCTGCCCGAAAATTGAATGACTCGGCCTGCGCCCGCGTTACGTTCGAATGACGAAGCAGCTGAGCATCCACGGACACCGGTTCGGCGCAGTGGCGGCAATTGAGCCGCACCAGCCGCTGCGCCATCACCCCATTTAACGCTGACACAAAACTGTAGGGGTCAACACCCATATGGGTAAAACGCCCGATAACGTCGAACACGCTGTTGGCGTGCACGGTGGTAAATACCAGGTGGCCGGTAAGGGCGGCTTGAATAGCAATTTGCGCGGTTTCAGCATCGCGTATCTCGCCTACAAGAATCTTGTCGGGATCGTGACGCAGTATCGACCTCAGGCCGCGTGCAAAGGTAAGGCCTTTTTTTTCGTTGACCGGAATCTGCAACACCCCGGGCAGCTGATATTCGACCGGGTCTTCAATGGTGATGATCTTGTCGCGCCCATGATTGATTTCGGACACCGCCGCATAAAGCGATGTAGTCTTGCCGCTGCCGGTGGGGCCCGTCACAAGAACCATGCCGTACGGCTCGGCGCACAGCCGGCGCAACGCCTCCAGCGTCGACGCCTCGAATCCAAGCGTATCAAGACTTAAGCCGTTCGCTTGATCCGCCGGATTCCTTTTGTCCAGTATCCTCAAAACAGCGTCTTCGCCCATAATGCTCGGCATGATCGACACGCGGAAGTCGATTTCGCGGTCACGCACCGACACTTTGAAACGGCCGTCCTGCGGCACGCGCCGT
>CAMDLH010000035.1 GCA_945901405.1 Bordetella parapertussis
TCCAAAGCCCAGACTCACGGCTTCATTGGCGGCCATGATGCGCCGCGTGCGCTCGTCCAACAGCGTCCACACAGAACGGAACTTCTGCCTCAACTCGGCAAGCGTGCTCATGTTCTGGAAGCATACCACCGCTACTTATCAATTGATACTTTTATTTATTTACGACGCCTAACCGCGTGTCCCATTTTGCAGGTCATACCCGTTAGGTCGTCCGTTTAAGCGGGCACGGTTAACGGTCCGTCGGGCGGGGATAGACTCTGGTTCAGTGACGAAAGGGTTTTGATGTCTATACCTATCCTCGTGGAGGAGACATAACCATGTTGGCATATCCGCTGTTGAGAATCGTTTCCGCGGGTCTCGCGCTTCTCGCTGCAGTCGCCGCTACTCACGCAGCGGAGATCACTTACCCGACCAGGCCGATCTGCTTCATCGTGCCGTTTCCGCCCGGCGGTTCCGCCGATCCGCTTGCGCGCGCGTTCGGCGCCTGGTTTTCGGACAGGTTCGGCGTGTCGGTGATCGCCGACAACCGCCCCGGCGCCGGCACTGCGATCGCACACACGCTTGCAGCCAAAGCCGCGCCAGACGGCTACACTCTGCTGCTCGGCGCCTCGTCGGGACTGAGTACCAACCCTGCCTTCGGAACCAAGCTTGAATACGACCCCGTCAAGGATTTCGAACCCGTGGGGCTCGCGGCCTACGTGCCGCAACTCCTGGTCGTGCACCCTTCCGTGCCATCGAAAAGCTTAAATGAGCTGATCGATCTTGCGAAGGCTCAGCCAGGCAAAATCAACTTCGGCTCACCCGGCGCCGGGACACCAGGCCATCTGAGCATCGAACTGTTCAACACGACGACCGGCGCCATGTTTGTACACGTGCCCTACAAAGGCGTCGCCCCGGCGATGATCGATCTCCTTGGGGGCCGCATCCAAGCAGTGTTCGGCAGCGTCACGGGCACTCAGCCGCAAGTCGCGGCGGGGAGAATCCGTGCGCTCGCGACCGGGCATTCCAAGCGATTGCGCAGCATGCCCGAGTTGCCCACGATCGCCGAGTTGCTGCCCGGATTCATCAATGACGGCTGGTATGGAATCTTCGCGCCTGCGGGCACGCCTGCGCCCATCATCAACAAGCTCAACGCGGAGATGAAACGAGCGTTGGCAAACACCGAGTTCAGCAAGCAAATCGAGTTTTTGGGCCAGGAGCCGGCCGGCAGCACACCACAGGAGCTAAGTGTATGGGTCCGCAGCGAGCTTGCGCGCTGGACGAAAGTGGTGCGCGATGCGGGTGTCCAGGTGCCGGGGGGGGGGGTGAGGCGCACTAAATTCTTTTGTGATTTCACACGTTTTGTTCGGTGGGGTTTTTTTGTGCCTTCTGAGTGTCCGCGCTGGGTCGGTACTTGCCCTCCATCCAGCGAAGGTTTTCACACCTTCTGCCAGAGCACATCCAATCTTTTGCAGTTTGAAGCCCCTTGACTGCCTCGCGTCACACAAAATATCGCGGGCCGAATCTCAGTACCCAGCCCGCCGGTCCATCACACCCAACAGCGGTTCGTTCTCGGCAAAGCGGCGCACGTTTTCACACCAGAAATCCACCACCGCTTCGCTTAACTTCACCGACTCGACGGCAATATGCGGCGTGATGATGGTGTTTGGCAGGTCCCACAACGGGCTTTCCTTGGGGATGGGGTCTTCGGTCGTTACGTCCAGGCCTGCTCCGGCAATTTTGCCCGCGCGCATGGCGTTAATGAGGGCGCTTTCATCGATCAGGGCGCCGCGCGACACGTTGACCAAATAGGCGGTGGGCTTCATGGAGTCCAGTGCCGCTCCGTCGATAATGTGCCTGGTCTCGGGCGTGTTGGGCAGAAAAAGCACCACAAAATCGGCTTCGGGCAGCACCTTGAGCAGTTCGGTTCTGTCGAAGGTGCGGTCAACGTAAGGATGCTCGCGCGGTGTGCGCGACATCCCCAGCACCGTCATGCCAAACCCCACTTTGCACGCACGCGCGAGGTTGCCGCCGCTGCTGCCCACACCGAGAATCGCTACGGTATGTCCGTGCAAAGGCGGCCAGTCCTGCCCTTCGCGCCGCCAGATGTGATGTTGCTGGTTCTTGAGATACGCCGGAAAATTTCGCGCCAGCGCCAACATCAGCAGCACCGCGTGCTCGGCCATCATGGGCCCCGGCGGGCCTTTGATGCAGGTAATCGTCACATGCCCGGCGGCGAGCAACTCCGGCGTCATGACTTGATCAACACCTGCCGTCGTGGTCTGCACCCAGCGCAATCGCCCGCCGGGCTTTAACACCCCGGAGCATAACTTCAAGTAGGGACGGCTGCCGATGACCGCATCGGCTTGCGGAACCTGTTCGGCAAACGCTTTCAGGTCGTGAACGATACGCACCTCGACGCGCGGATGCGCGCGGTGCAGTCTCTGGAAGGCAGGGCCGCCCAGGCGATAATTCTCTGGAACACCCACCAGCAGCAAAGCGTCCGAAGTCATGACATTTCCTTGATGAGACAAACGGAAAAACTACACCCAATTCTCCAGGCGCAGCCCCTGAAGCCGTTTGAACTCGCGCGTGTTGTTGGTAACGAAGGCAGCGTCAAGTGCAAGCGCCTGACTGCCCAGCAGCAAATCGAGTTCGCCGATCTTCATCCCCGCCTTCCACAAACGCGTCTTTTGCCGGGCGTAGTGCCACATGGCGTTTTTGTTCCACGGCAACACCCGCACCAGTCTCAGGAAATCCTCCAGGTTGACGCGGTTCGCCGCCGCGCGCGCGCTGTTCTCGACGCCATAGGCCAACTCCGCCGCCGTGATGTTGGAAATGCAGATTTCATTCGGCTCACAGGCGTAAAAGCGATTGCTCACCTTGGGATATTTGCCGCTGATGAAATAGGCACAGATGTTGGTATCGAGCAAATACATGGTGGACATTCAGTCGAGCTTCGGCGGCGGTTTGACACTGCCGCGTTCGCGTTCGATGTTTAAGGGCATGCCCTGAAAGCGGCTTACCACGGCCTCCATCCTGGCGCGCCAAGCCTGTTTGTTGACGGGCTTGGGGCGCAAAATGACTGCATCGCCTTGGCGCTCAATCAGCACTTCGCTGGTGTCAAAGCGATAGGCCTTGGGCAGGCGTACGGCTTGGCTGCGGCCCGTGATGAAAACCTTGGCGACATCGGAGACTTCATCAGTGAGGTTCATGGTCTGCTCTTGGGTGATATGTATCTACAGTATGTATCATTTTAGCGATGCAGGCAATGGCACAAGACACGCGTTACGAGTAGCAGCGTTCGACTGGCACCGGTCCTCCGTGGCCCGCGCCCGGTCAGTCCTCGGACCTTCAGGGCCTTCACGCGTAGCGGTTCGGCATCGCCGCCGTGGCGTGGCCTTTCTGATGGGCGTAGTTGGCGCGGAAGAACTCCAGCACCAGGTCTACGTAGAGCGCTGGCGCGTATTTTGCCGGGCGATCCTCGGTCATGCACGAGGGCAGCACCTCGATCTTGCGGTACGGGTTGGGGCTGTGGAAGTAGGCGAGCGAGTAGCGGTCAATGCGGCCATCGACGGCCACGCCGTGCGGGGTCGAGCGGAAGCGGTCGTTCGACATGCGCCGCATGACATTGCCGAGGTTGACCAGAAACGTGCCGGGGATCAGCGGCGGCGACAACCATTCGCCCGACGGCAGTTGCACTTTGAGGCCCGGCACTTCCGTGCGCGCGAGGATGGTGAGGAAACTGTTGTCGGTGTGCGGGGCCTGGCCGAAGGCGTTGTCCGCGCCCGAGGTCGGCGGGTAGTGCAGCATGCGCAACGTGGCATGGTTGTCGTCGGCGAACAAAGGCGCGAAATAATCGGCCGGCATGCCCAGCGCCACGGCGAACGCGGGCAGCGTGCGCTGGCCGAGTGCGTTCAACGCGGTGAAGTATTCCATCACGTTGTCTCTAAAACCGGGCAGACCGCCGGGCCATTGGTTGCGGCCGCGTAGCGGCTTGCCCGCGAGCACATCTGGATGGTCAGCCGGGCGGTCTACGATGATGAAGAAAGATTCGTTTTCGTTGGGCCGTGTGGCCTGATGCACGGTCGAGTGGCGCTGCGTGCTGGCATTCATCGGCAGGTAGCCGACGTTGTTCTGGTCGAGCGCCAGCTTTTGTTTCGCATCCATCGGCAGCGCATGAAAGCGCCGCGACTCCGCAAAGGCGCGCTCGGTCAGCGCCTCGGGCACGCCGTGGCCTTTGATGTAGAAAAAGCCGACGCGCTCGCAGGCATCGCGCACCTGCGCGGCCAGCGGCGCCAGCGCACCCGATTGTCCGGCAAAGTACGGGCCGAAGTCGATGATCGGAATCTGCCCAGTTGCGGCGTCAATGTCTGAGGGGGTGTGCTGCTGGAACAGATGCATGGTATGTGCTCCGATTCGTTCTGCTTACAGAATCAACCTGTGTGCCGCCCGATGAACTCCAGCACCGCCGCCGCCGTGGCTTCCGGATCCGTCCCCGCCGCATGATAGCCATCACACGCGATCACCTTGAACTCCGAATTCGGAATGGTTTTTTGCCATGATTCGAATTCGGATTTGCCGCGGTGTTTCGTGTCAGTGCCGATCACCAGCGTGGGGCGGGTGATGCGTTTTACGTCTTCGCGTATGTCAATCGCGCCGACCCAGCGCATGTAGGCGTGGCAGGTGGATGCCGCCGTGGCGCCCATCATGTCCACCCACCAGTCGATGCCGCGCTCGGGCATTTTGCTGCCCAGGCGCTTGCGCATGGTGGCGCGCGCCCAACTGCGCACGCCGCGCGTGTCCATGTGTTCGAGCCAGCCCGCCGCGTTGGGCGGAGTCACCGGCGAGCAGATCGAGGTGACGGTTTTGATGAGATCCGGGCGTTGCGCTGCAAGCACTTTCACGCTGATGCCGCCGCTTTTGCCGCCGACGATATGCACCGGCTCGCCCGCGACATGATTGATAACGCGCACCAGATCATCGACGTAGAGTTCCGTGGTCAACGGAAAATCCTTCGCCACCGTCCCGGACAGACCGAAGCCGCGCTGATCAATACGTATCATGCGGTAACGCCGCGAGATCAGCGGCACCCACGCGTTCCACGCGGTGATGTTTTCAGTGAAGCCATGCACAAAGAGGATGGTTTCCGGCTTGGTCCAAGCGTCCGTGTAGTCGTCAATCTGGTAATGGATTTTGTAATCTTCGAGTTCAAGAAATGGCATGGCGTATCTGGGGTCGAGTGAGTATCATGAAGATTCTAGCAGCAGCGGACGCCTCATGAAAAAATCCCTGGTTTGTACGGCGATATCGATGGCCGCGGTCTGCGCGCACGCGGCGTATCCCGATCGCCCGATACGCATGATCGTGCCCTCGACGCCGGGCGGCGGCACTGATCTCGCGGCGCGCATGGTGTCGCCCAAACTGTCGGAATTTCTTGGCCAGCAGATCGTCATCGACAATCGCGGCGGTGCCAGCGGCAACATCGGCGCGGAACTTGGCGCGCGCGCAACGCCGGATGGCTACACGCTGACTGCGGCGGTGGCCTCGCTCACCAGCAACGCCTCGCTGATGAAAAAAGTGCCGTTCGACATCCAGCGTGATTTTGCGCCGATTGCCATGACAGTGATCGTGCCCAATCTGCTGGTGTCGCATCCGTCGCTGCCCGCGCAAAACGTGAAAGAGCTTATCGCACACATTAAATCGCGCCCCGGACAGATGCAATTCGCCTCGGCGGGCGTGGGCAGCATGCCGCATCTGATGATGGAGTTTTTTGTCGGCATGGCCGGCGTGAAAATGATTCATGTGCCGTACAAAGGCGCGGGGCCGGCGCTGGTTGATACCATCGCGGGCCATGTGCCGGTGATGGCGGCGAACATACTTTCCACGCTGCCGCACGTGAAGGCCGGCAAGCTGCGCGCCTATGGCGTGACGAGTGCGAAGCGCTCGCCCGGTGCGCCGGAGATTCCAGCCATTGCCGAGGCAGGCCTGCCCGGCTACGACGCGGTAACCTGGTTCGGTGTGCTCGCCCCTGCGGGCACGCCGCGCGAAATCGTGATGAAACTGCATGCCGGCGTGGTGCGCTCAGTGAACGATCCGTCCGTGCGCAACCGATTCATCAGCGACGGCGCCGATCCGAATCCAAGCAAGTCACCGGAGGAATTCGCGGCGCTCATAAGCAGCGAAACGCGCAAGTGGGCTAAGGTGATCAAGGATGCCGGGATACAGCCGGAGTAGCGCATGACTGATGGGTTAAAGTGAGGCAAACTGATACCGATTGGAAATCGAAGGGAGAACAACGTGCAAGCGAATAAAAACGCTACACGCAGGGTAGTGTTGAAATCGATGGCGGCGGCGGGTGTCGCCGCCATGATGGGCGGCATTGGCGCCAGTTGGGCGCAAGGCGCGCAGCGCATCGAGCGGCTTGTTCCGGCGCTTGACCGCATCATTTCGAACAGTCAGCCGATACAAGAATAGGGCAGCGGCTACGGCGGGCCGATGGGGCCGGCGGAAGGGCCGCTGTGGTGGAAGGAGGGCGGGTATCTGTTGTTCAACGACATCCACAACGACCGGCGCATGAATTACACGCCAGGGCAGGGCGTGACGCTGTTAAAGCAAGGGGTCAATCGCGCGAACGGGCTGACGCGTGACATGAAGGGAAGGCTTGTCTCCTGCGAGCACGATACGCGGCGCGTCACACGCGAGGAACTCGACGGCAGTCTGACCGTGGTGGCGAATCAGTTTCAGGGCAAGCGGCTGTCGCGCCCCAACGACGTGATCGTCAAATCCGACGGTGCGATGTACTTCACCGATCCGAATCACAATTTCGTGCCGCGGCAGTGGGATATCCCGCATCCCGGAGTGTATCGTGTGACGCCTGACCTTGGCACGATGACGCTGCTGTTCGACAATTTCGCTGGCCCCAACGGCCTCGCGTTTTCGCCGGATGATGGGCTCGTTCTGAACTTGTTGCCAACGTGGGCGCCCGACCCCGAAGTGCGCAGAAAAATCCTCGTCTATAACCCGGCAAAGCTTTACGGGTTTTAATGTAGCCAGGAATACGCCGTGCTCCTTCCGGTTCTACATCGATTGGTGCGGCGGGTTATGTTGGCTACAGCGGCCTGATCCCCGCCTGCTTCGCGATCCGGCCAAAGCGCTCGACCGACTCGGCGATGCGTTTGGCGAGTTGCTCCGGCGTGCCGGGCGCGGGTTGCGAGCCGGATTTGAGAATGCGCTCGCGCACGTCGGGCGTGGCAAGCGCGCGGGCGATGGTCTGATTCAAGGTCTCTACAACGTCGCGCGGCAGGCCGGCGGGGCCGACGATGCTGCGCCACGTTGTCAGATCGTAGCCGGGCAACGCGGCCTCGGCCATCGTCGGCACCTCCGGCAACATGGGCGAGCGCGCGGCGCCGGTGACCGCAAGCACGCGCAGCTTGTTGCGGTAAGTGATGGCGTTCACCGACGGCGCGAAATAGGCGTCCACCTGGCCCGAGATCAAATCGATGATGGCGGCCGGGCCGGTCTTGTAGGGAATGTCAGTGGTTTCGATGTTGGCCATGATGCGCAGCAGTGTGTTGCACCAAAAAGGTATCTGCCCGCCGCCGAGATTCGCGGTGGTTAGCTTGCCCCGGCTTTGCCGCGCGAGTGCTACGAATTCCTTGACGTTGCGCGCCGGTAGCGACGGGTGCACCAGCAGCACAAAGGGCGAGGCTTCCAGCAGCGGCACCGGCGTGAAATCGCGCGTCACGTCGTAGTTGACGTTGGCGTTGACAAAGCGCGCGCCGGTGATCGAGCTGCCGGCGAGCATCAGCGTATAGCCGTCCGCAGGCGATTTAATGACGAACTGGTGGCCGATCAAGCCGCCCGCGCCGGGGCGGTTGTCAACTATGAATTGCTGACCAAGCAATTCGCCGAGTTTGATCGAGACGAGCCGCGCGTAAAAATCGTCGCCCGATCCCGCGCCACCGGCGACGATGACGCGCACGGGTTTTGAGGGATACGTTTGCGCCGTGGCGCCGTACGAAAACAGTAACAGCGCCAGCGCGAAACCGTAGGATGGGTGAAACCCATTGCAACGGTCAGTGCGTTTGTGATGGGTTGCACCCATCCTACTTGCTGATTTTCCCATCCGCATCCGCTGATAACATGCCCTGCTTCAAGCCCGTGACCGTGCCCTTTTGCAACCATTCACGCGAGGCCTCATGCAGCACCTTGCGATTCTTTTCGTATTGCAGATAGTGCGAGCCGCACGCGACCTTGACGAATACCCTGTGATCGACGGTGAGGGCTTTCCATGAATCCTGCCGTTTCTCGAAGTTGTCGAATTCGCCGAGCAACACCAGTGTTGGCGCCTTGATCTTGGGCACATTGCCGCCCAGCCGTAATTCATCCGATTGGGCGCGCGCATCACGCCGCCGGGCATCCACGTCGCGCTATGCCCTCCTGCGCCATCAGTTGTTTCCACATCTCGTCGCGCACCGAATCGTCGTCGATCTGATCCTTGCATTTCACGTCGGCGAGCCAGCGTTCTTTTTCCAGGCGCTCGCGTGTTTGCAGCAGCGTGGGGGCGCCGGCTTCGGGAATCGTCGCCGGCGGCTCGTCCTTGTCGGCGAACGGCGCAGGCGCGAAGAACACGATGCGATCAACCTTCTCGGGATATTTCGCCGCGAAGCCGGCGATGCGCGGCGTGCCGGTGGACCAGCCCACCATGTGCAGCTTTTTAACGCCGCGCAATTGCAGGATGTAATTCACCGCCGATTCGATTTCATCCCACTCGCTTTGGCTGTGCACCATTTTGTGCGGGTAACGCGGCGCACACGGCTCCTTGATCACATGCGGAATCAGCAGCTTCTGTTGCGAGGCCACCACGTTGCACGGGTCATCCATGCCGGGCTTGGGCGAGAAACCGTACGCGGTGTGCGCGAGTGCGAACACATCGAAGCCCGCGCGCGCGAGGTATTCCATCCAACTGTAGTCTTTGTAATTCAAGTCGTAGGCAACCGGCGCGGGTGAAAATCCGCCGTGCAGAAACAGCACCACCGGCGCGGGGGTGCCCTTTGCGGCTTTTTGTGCGACGGCCGGCAACACACGCTCGCGCAGATGCAGGCCAACGGTCTGCCCCCTATTGATTGGCACGGTTGAAACGTGCGGCACGAAACGATCCACCGAGAGCACGCGTTCTTCAGCGCCATGCGCGCGTGTGACGAACAAGTTAAGCACAAGAACAATGCCCGCAAGGGCGAGCGGCCGACAGTGGATCGCCATAAGTTGCTTTATAAAAATTCCAATAAAAAAAATACTTACGTTTTCGATATCAATCGACGCGCGCGCCCGAAAACTTCACCACCTTCGCCCACTTGGTGATTTCGTCTTTCAGATACGCGGCGAATTCCTGCGGCGTGCTGGCGATGACCATCGTCGCGTCGCGCGCGAGGCGCGATTTGGTGTCGGGTGTTTGCATGATCCTGACCAACTCGCGATTGAGCCGCGCAACAATTTCCTGCGAGGTACCAGCGGGAACCATGATGCCGTACCACTGCGATGCCTCGTAACCCGGCACGCCCGATTCCGACACGGTGGGCAACTCGGGCGCTGCCTCGAAGCGTTTGGTGCTGCAGATCGCCAGCGCAACAATTTTGCCGCTCTTGGCGTGCGGCAACACCGCGGATGCCGGCGGTATCAGCACCGATGATTCGCCGCTCAAGGTGGCGATCAACGCCGGGCCGGTGCCTTTGTACGGCACGTGCAACAGATCGACCTGCGCCATGGTCTTGAATAATTCCGTCGCCATGTGCGCGGTGGAGCCCGGCCCGCCCGAGGCGTAATTGATCTGGCCGGGCCGCGCCTTCGCCAGCGCGACCAGTTGCTTGACCGAACGCACCGGCAATGACGGATGCACGGCAACAATATTCGGCGCCGTGCCCAGCAACGACACCATGGCAAATTCCTTTACCGGATCGACGGCCTTGCTTTGATACAGGCTCACGTTCATCGCGGTGTTGGCGGAGCCGAGCACGATGGTGTAGCCGTCGGGCGGCGTGCGCGCCGCGAGCTCGGTGCCGATGGTGCCGCCCGCGCCGCCGCGATTGTCGATCACAACCTGCTGTCCCAGGCTCTCGCCAAGCTTGGGCGCCACCAGGCGCGCGACAAAGTCCGTGCTGCCGCCGGGCACGAACGGCACGATGAAGCGGATCGGTTTGACTGGGTAGGTTTGTGCGCTCGCGTGGCCGGGCGCGAGTGTTGCAACAGCGGCCAGGGCATACGGCAGGTAACGCATGGGCGGCTCCTCTGAACGTGCGGACTGACCGTAACATACACGCGGCGAGCATGCTAGACTGCAACACGGCATTGCGAGTCAAGGAGGCCACGATATGACCACCGCCAACACTCCCCCCACCACTAAATCCACCGTCACCGTCTACGAACCGATAGCCGCCGAAAGCGTCACTCAGGATCGCCTCGCGCCGCGCATGGAAACACTCGACGGCAAGCTGATCGGGCTGCTCGACAACACCAAGGATCTCGTCGACGTGCTGCTCGACGAAGTGAAGGTGCTGCTCACGAAGGATTTCCCGAACGCGCGGTTCAAATACTTTCGCAAGGAATCGGTGAGCGGCGCGCCGCCGGGTTTGATGGAACAGGTCGCCGCGTGTAACGCGGTGATCACCGCCATCGGCGATTGAGGGTCCTGTTCGTCGTGGAGTGTCCGCGACAGCATGGAACTCGAAAGAAAAGGCGTGCCCACGGCCACCTTCATCACCGATGCGTTCTCCACCTATGCACGCGGGCTTGCGCGCATGCAAAAAATGGAAGCGCTGCCCGAAGTTGTGATTCCGCATCCCATCGCCGCGCGCCCGACGGACGAACTGCGCGACAAGGTGCGCAAGGTATACGCTGATGTGAAAGCGGCGTTGCTGGTATTGCCTTGAACTCCATGAAGTGATATGGCAGCCAATCCCAAGCCGCGCCCGGCAAAGCCCTTTGAAGTCGAAGACTCGCTCGAAAATATTTTCGAGTTCTTCGACGATTGTTACGAAAAAGGCTGGACCGACGGCCTGCCGGTGTACCCGCCCACCAAGCGCATGCTCGAACGCATGCTGGCGTGCACCGACCGCGCGCGCGACGAGGTGGTCGGCATCATCCCGCCGCTCAATGGCGCGGCGACCGTGGAGAAGATCGCGATCAACGCCATCATGGCCGGCTGCCGGCCCGAGTATCTGCCGGTGATCATCACCGCGATCGAGGCGATGGTGCATCCCGATTACAACCTCTACGGACGGCAAACCACCACGCATCCGGGCGCGCACTTGATGATTGTGCACGGGCCGGTGCGCAAGGAGCTTGATGTGAACTGCCGCGCGGGTTTGTTCGGCCACGGCTGGCGCGCCAATGCCACGATGGGCCGCGCGCTGCGGCTGGTGATGATCAACGTCGGCGGCAACAAGCCTGGCGTCACCGACATGGCGACGCACGGCCATCCCGGCAAATTCACCTACACCATGGGCGAGGACGAAGAAGGCAGCCCGTGGGCGCCGTTGCATGTCGAGCGTGGCCTCGCGCGCGAAACGAGTGCCATCACCATGTTGTGCGCCGAGGCGCCACACAACATCAACGATCAAAAAAGCCATACGCCGCATCTGTATCTGGGCTCCGCTGCATCGGCGATGTCGCATCTGGGCGCGAATGGTTTGTATCGCTCGGGGCTCAAAAGCGAACAGATGCTGGTATTCCCCGCCGAGACCGCGCAATGGCTGTTTGACAAAGGCTGGTCGAAGGCCGATGTCAAACAGTGCCTCTTTGAGCAGGCACGCCAGCCCGTGCGCAAGATGCGCGACCGCGGCGGATGGGACATGTCGCCGATGCCGAAATTCGTCGACAAGGATGACGATAACGCCATGGTGCCCGTGGTGCCGAGTGCCAGCGACATCATTATCGTGGTCGCCGGCGGTCATCAGCGGCATATGAATTTCATACCGACATCGGGTTACAACCTGAGTGTGACGCGTGCGATCACCCGCCGCGATGGCACGCCGGTGAGTTCGTTGAAGGAGATAGCGCCATGATGCTGGACATACTAGACCCGACCATCGCCACCGCGCGCGAAAGCATAGCCTACGCACCGCGCCCGCAAAGCGCCAAGGGCCTGCGCGTGGGGCTGATCGACAACACACGCAAGAATGCCGACAAAGTTCTTAACGCGCTTGCCGCGCGGCTGTCGGCCGAACACGGCATCAAGGTGGAAGTGCTGCTGCAAAAACATCAGCGCGCGCCGTTGCAGGATGCACAACTCGCCGACCTCAAGGGCAAGGTGGATTTTGTCATCGCCGGTGTCGGGGATTGAGGAGCGTGCTCGTCGGGCAGTGTGCTCGACGCCATCCTGCTGGAAAAAGCCGGCATCCCTACCATCCCCGTCATCACCGACGTGTTCGATAACACGGCCAAGGAAATGGCCGAGCTGTGGGGCGTGCCCGAATTTAAGTTTGTGATGATGCCGCATCCGATGGGCAGTCTGGATGACGATGCGATAGCGAGGCGTGCCGAAGGGCTGGTGGCGGGTGTTACCGGCTTGCTGCTGGAAGGGCAGCCGACGGGATAAATGAGGGATGAATGAGGCATGAACGACCCTGTGCAACCCAGCGAAGCCGAAGGCGAAGTCTGCATCCCGATCAACGCCTCGGAGCAGATTGAATTCTGTTACGCGCGCGGCTGGACCGACGGCCTGCCGGTGGTGCCCGCCACGCGCTGGCTGGTGGCGCGCATGCTCGAACACGCGATGTTGAAGGCCGGCGACATCATCACCGACATGCCCTCGCGCAAGGTCGCGCTCACCGCTGAAAAAATCGCGATCAACGCCGTGATGGCGGGCTGCAAACCCGAGTACATGCCGGTGGTCGTCGCGGCAGTGAAGGCGCTCGCTACCGAGGCATTCGGCTTGCATCACGTCGCATCCGCGCTGTCCGGCCCCACCATCGTCATCGTCGTCAACGGCGCCATCGCCAAGAAGCTCGGCATCAATTCAGGCAACAACCTGTTCGGCCCAGGCGAGCGCGCGAACGCGACCATAGGACGCGCGCTGCGCCTGATACTGCTCAATTGCCTGCGCTACCGCCCCGGCGTTGCGGATCGTTCAACCATGGGCACGCCGGGCAAATACACCTGCTGCATCGCCGAGAACGAAGAAAACCATCCGTGGCAGCCGTGGCACGTCGAGCGCGGCTTCAAGCCGGAGCAAAGCACCGTGACGCTGATCGCCGCGAGCACCATGATGCAAATCTGGAACTACGGCAATCACGAACAGTTGCTGCGTTCGTTCGGCGACGCGCTATCGTTTTTGGGCTCGATAGCGATACTCGGCCAGACGCCGGGCGCCATCGTGCTGGGCGGCGAACACGCCGAAATTCTGCGCGCGAGCGGCTGGAGCATGCGGCGCATGCAGGAGTTCGTAGTTGAACACACCGCGCGCAGCATCGCCGATCTCAAGCGCAATGGGCGCGTTGATGGCGCGGTGACGCCCGAGGATGAAAAGAAAATGCACTACGCACTCGACACGCCGCAAGACCTTGCATTGCTTTGCGGTGGCAGCAGCATAGGTGCGCTGTCGATGGTGCTGCCGGGGTTCGGTTCGTCCAAAACGTCGGGGCGCAGTCCGGCGGTGCTGGTTGAATAACGATCGATTTGACTTGATGTAATCACAAAGGAGAGCGCAATGAGTACAGCAACTTTTGCCATTTTCGTACAGCCGGGGTGAAGCAGTTGCCTCAAGGCGAAAGAGTTTCTTTCGCGCAATAACGTTTCGCACGAAGTAGTCGATGTCAAGAACGACAAGGGCGGCATGGAACGGCTGCTCGCCCTCGGGCTGCGCCATGTGCCGGTGCTGGCGCGCGGCAAGGAGTACGTGTCCGCGCAGAATCTGGATGTGGTGGCGCGTTTCGTCGGCGTCAAGTTAAGCGGCGCCGGCCGCCTGGCCCCTGCGGTATTGATAGACCGCTGGGTGCTGGTGATCGAGGCGGTTCAGCGCCATATGCGGCAGATGCCCGCCGACAAGCTAGCGGACTTTCCGACTGCGGGGCGCGAACAGAGCACGGCTGGCCTCGGCTATCACGCGATCCGAATCGGCGACGCATTCCTTCGCGTGGTGAACAACGGCGTCAGCGATTGGGTGTCGGTGTCGATGGAGCCGCCGCCGGAGCAGGTCAAGTCAGGCGACGACATCGCGCGCTACGGTGATGAAGTGGCCGCACGGTTAAGACAGTGGTGGGCCGGCTGGAAAGACCCCGCGTGTTCCGGCAGCGTAGTGATCCGCGAAGGGGAGCAACCCCTGCACTGGTTCCTCGAACGATCCGTGTGGCACTCCGCGCAACACACGCGCCAGCTTGCGTCCCTGTTGGAGCGTTACGGCGTTGTTCCTGACCGTCCGTTGGGTAAAACGGAACTGGATGGGCTGCCTATGCCGGAGGGGATTTGGTCATAAGACTTTTGGAGATTGTTTAGGTTCTCGCGGCGAGGGAAAATCTCTGTTGGTTACTCGACTTTGACCCCCGCTCGCTTGATCACCTCTGCCCACTTCACGGTTTCAGACTTCATGTAAGCAGTGAGTTCATCCGGCGAAGAGCCGATGATGTCGATGCCGTCCGTGTTGTAGCGGTCTTTGAGGTCGGAGGTTTTAAGGAGGCCGCTAATTTCGCTGTGCAGTCGGCTCACGATGGGCGCAGGTGTTGCGCGCGGCGCGAGTATCGCGTACCACACCCCGGAGTCGTAGCCGGTCAAGCCCGCTTCGGCGATGGTGGGAATTTCGGGTGCGGCCTTGGAGCGTTTCAGCGTGCTGGAGCCGAGCGCGCGCAGCTTGCCCGCGCGGATGTGCCCGCCGGAGGTTCCCCAGCTCACGAACATTGCTTGCAGTTGCCCCGCGAACAAGTCGGGCATTGCCGGGCCGCCGCCCTTGTAGGGAATATGCAGCATGTTGATATTCGCCATCGACTTCAACAACTCCATTGATAGGTGCGGGCCGCCGCCATTGCCGGAGGAGCCGTAGACGATCTGCCCCGGCTTGGCTTTCGCCAGCGCGATTAAATCCTTAATGCCGTATGCGGGCAGCGCCGGATGCACGGTCAGAAAATACGGCGCGGCGCCGATCAGCGTGATGGGCGCGAAATCGCGAAACGGATCGTACGGCAGCTTGCTGTAAAGACTTTGATTCACCGAGAGTTGCGGACCCAGGCACAGCACCAGCGTATAACCGTCGGGCGGCGACTTCGCGACGATTTCCATGCCGATGTTGCCGCTGGCGCCGCCGCGGTTGTCCGCGACGACCGGTTTGCCGAGCTTTTCGTACAAGCGCTGCGCGAGCGGACGGCCCACGACGTCGGCGCCGCCGCCGGGCGCGTAGGGCAACACGAGGCGGATCGGTTTGTCGGGCCAGGTTTGTGCGTGGACAATGGCGTTCGCCGCCGCGAGGCAAAGTGCAAAGAGCAAAGCAGTCGTCGGTCGCATGATTTTCCTTTTAAAACGTAACTTGCGCTGCGCGGCAGCATGAGAAAGTGTAGCATTTCCATCCCCGCGCATCGCGCTGCCCACACTCACGAAAGGCACATCATGGATCAGAAAGAACACGAAGTCTCCATACGCGAGCGCGTGAAGCAGCCGCCGGCGCAGGCATTGGTGAAATCATATTACGCGCCGTCGGTGGCCTCGGGCATCAAGTACCAGTTCGAGGGCGAGATGCTGATACATCTGGCGCATGTGCTGATGCTTGATAAACAGAAGATCATCAAGCGTGAAGACTCGTCACGCATTCTTCAGGCGCTGCTGGAGTTGCGCAAGCTCGGCCCCTCGGCGCTGGCCATCGATTACAAGCAGGAGGATTTGTATTCGTATGTCGAGACTTACATCGTTAAGAAACTCAGTCGCGAGGCGGGCGGGCGCATGCATACCGCGCGCAGCCGCAACGATCTGCACACGACTTCGTGGCGGCTGGCGTTGCGCACGCGGCTGCTGACGCTGCTGGCGGACGTCAACCGCCTGCGTGAAACTGCGCTACGGCTTGCCGAGGAGCATAAAGAGACGGTGATGCCGGGCTACACCCACACGCAGCACGCGCAGCCGATTTCGTATGGCTATTACCTGCTCACCGTGGCGGATTTGTTGTCACGCGATTTCGTGCGTGTGCGCGGCGCGCTGGAGCATACCGACATGTGTACGCTGGGTTCGGGCGCGCTCACTACCACTGGTTTTCCGATAGACCGCGACTACACGGCGAAGCTGCTGGGCTTCGCGCAACTGATGGAGGTGGCCTACGACGGCGTGTCGTGCCGCGATGACGCGCACGAAGCGGCGGCGGCGATGGCGGTGATGATGACGGGCATCTCGCGGCTCGCCACCGATCTGCAACTGTGGAACACCATGGAGTTCGGCATGATTGAGCTTGCCGATGAATACGCCAGTGTCAGCAGCATCATGCCGCAGAAGAAAAACCCGCAGGCGACCGAGCATGTGAAGGGCCTCGCGGCGAAGGTGACGGGCGCGCTGACTACCGCGCTGGCGTGCAGCAAGAATACTTCGCTCGCCGATGTGAACGACGGCGTGACCGCGCTTAACGAGCCGGTGCTGGAGGCGGTGGATATGACCTGCAACGCACTGCGCATCATGGATGGCGTAATCACCACCACCACGATCAAGCCCGCACGTATGTTGCATCTGGCAGAGATCGGTTTCGGCAGCGCGACCGAGCTTGCGGATGTGATCGTGCGCGAGACGGGCTTGTCGTTTCGCATGGCGCACAATATCGTCGGCTTCGTGGTGCGCGAGACCCTCGAGGCGGGCAAGACCGCGCTGGCGATCACTGCCGCCGATCTTGACCGCGCGTCGGAATCGCTGTTCGGTCACAAGCTCGGCATCACATCCGAGATCGTCGAGAAGTCGCTCAACCCGATGGAGAACATCAAGCTGCGCACCATCACCGGCGGCCCCGCGCCCGGCACCGTGCAGGACATGGTGCACCGCCGCCGCATGCGATTGATGCATGATGTGAATACGGTAGCGGGTGTGGAGCGGCGTGTTGCGGATGCCACGGCGCGGTTGCTAGGTGAGGCGGAGAAGGTTGCGGCGGTGGCGCAGTGAAAGTCAAAAACTGTTTTTGACGCAGATTAACGCGGATTAAAAACCTTCACAGTCATTCCGGCCTGCCTCGAAATGACAATGTTTGTATGTAAGTATTTGTTTTTATTTGTATTTTTGTAATCGCTAAGGCTGCACTTCCAGCTTCGCCTCGCGGATGATTTTGCCGTAGCGCGCGGTCTCGCTCTTGATGAATTCGCCCCATTGATCCGGCGTGCTGGTCTTGGGATCAAAACCGCCGCCGACCAAACGCTCGCGCGTGTCGGGTGCGTTGAGCGCCTTGGCGAATTCGCCGTTCACGCGCGTGATGATGTCGCGCGGCGTGTTGGCCGGCACGAGTATGCCGTACCAGCTTGTCACCACGTAGCCTGCAAATCCGGATTCCGCCGCCGTCGGCACGTTGGGCAATATAGCGAGCCGCTCGCTGGTGAGTGCCGCGAGCGCGCGCACCTTGCCTGACTGAATCTGCGGCACGGCGGGCGGCACGCCGATGATCATCCAATCGACGTGCCCGCCGATCATGCCGAGCATGGCGAGGCCCGAACCTTTGTACGGCACGTGCACGATGTCGAGCTTGCTTGCCGCGCGAAACATTTCGCCCGCGAGATGCTGCCCGGTGCCCAGGCCGCCCGAGCCGAAGGTGAGTTTGCCCGGCGTGGCGCGCGCGGTGGCGACGAGTTCCTTCAGACTTCTCGCCGGGATCGACGGGTGCGCGATGAACACATTGGGCACCTGCGCCACCTGCGTGACAGGCGCGAAATCGCGCAGCGCGTCGTACGGCAGCTTGCGATAAAGATGCGGACTGATCGCGAGGATATTGGATGTGAGCAGCAGCGTGTAACCATCGGCGGGCGCCTTGGCCGCGATCTCGGTACCCAGATTACCGCCGGCGCCGGGGCGATTCTCCGCCACCACCGGCTGGCCCACTTGCTCGGATACTTTTTGCGCGAGCTGGCGGCCCAGCAAATCAGTCGGCCCGCCCGGCGGAAACGGCAGCAACAGGCGCAGCGCCTTTGACGGATATTGCTGTGCCGTGGCGGCATTCATCAACCCGGTGCAAACCAGCGCAACTCCAATCGCGGAAACTCCCGTTCGCATTTCGATCTCCCTGATGATCACGCCGTGGCGCTTGATGATTCGGTTTTTTATGTTCACCCGCGGATATTCTGTGTGCAGACTTCCGGCGAGTCAATGAAGGGAGCGGCACAAAAAACAAAGGCGGCCGAAGCCGCCCTTGTTTGTTACCGGAACTACCGCGTTACAAGCCGCCGCCCACCACTCCGCCAAGGACAGCGCCGACTGCCGCACCGGCTTGGCCGTTGTTTTCGCCACCGACTTGATTGCCGATTATCGCGCCGATCAATGCACCGGCGATCACGCCAAGCAGGTTGGTTTCCTCGCGCGGAGCCTCGCTGTAGTACGGATATTGCGGCTCGGCATACACCGGACGTTCGACATACACCGGGCGCTCAACATACACGGGCCGCTCATACACCACCGGGCGATGCACGACCACGGGGCGTTCAACGTAGACCGGACGCTCCACCACAACCGGGCGGTGAATCACCGGGCGATGTTGCGGCGCATGCTCCACGAACACCGGCCTTGCGGGTTCGTGATGGCGCGCCAGCGGACGCGGCGGCGTGTGTTCGACGACACGGGGCCGTTCGTTGTCAAAGCGCCGCCGCGATATCGGGGCGGGCGCGGGCGCCGGCGAGGATTGAGCCACGGGCCGCGCGGGCGCAGCGTCATCGCCGCGTGCACGTCTGCGCGCATTGCGGTCATCGTCACGATCGTTGTCGCGAACCGCGGAAGAAAAGTTTCCGTGCGGTTGCGCCGCGAATACCGGCAACGCGGCGGCAAGCACTACACCGGTGGTGATGGCTGCACAAATCATTTTCACTTTCATGGCATCCTCCTTTTAGTAGTTGCCACTTCCAATAACGCGGATGATGCGCGCGAACACTACAGACAGTTGCAACAATGTGTAAGCAAATGTATTCAGTTATTCTAAAAACGTTTTTATAAACAAATACTTACGACAATCCTCATTGGCGGGCGCATGAGGCGCACGCACCCGGCGCTATACTCGCGCGCCATCTTAAAAATACACGTGAGGAGTGGTCTTGAAAAAATTAGCAATTTGTTTGGGTGCACCGGCGCTGCTGGCCGCGTCAATAAGCGCCTGCTTCGCGCAGAGCGCTGGCGGCGCGGCGGGCTACCCGAATAAACCGATACGCATCGTTATCGCGTTGGCGCCCGGCGGCGGCGTCGATACTTCCGGGCGCATGCTCGGGCAAAAATTCACCGACGCATGGGGCCATCAATCGGTTTCGGAGAACCGCCCCGGCGCGGGCGGCACCATCGCCACCGAGCTGGTTGCGCGCAGCACGCCCGATGGCTACACGCTGCTCATGCAGTCGATGAGCCACGTCATTACGCCCGCGCTCTACAAACTGAGCTACGACACCATCAAGGACTTCGCGCCGATTTCATTGTTCGTGCAATCGCCCAGCGTGCTGGCGGTGCATCCGTCGCTGCCGGCGAAGAATGTAAAGGAGCTGATTGCGTTTACCAAGGCGCGCCCCAACCAGATTTTGTTTTCGTCCTCCGGCAACGGCAGCGGGCAACACCTGGCGATGGAGTTGATGAATCGCATGGCGGGCATTGAACTCGTGCATGTGCCGTACAAGGGTACGTCGCCGAGCATTGTCGATCTGGTCGGCGGGCGCGTGTCGGTCACGGTGGCGAGCGCGATCTCGACCATGCCCAATGTGCGCAGCGGCAGATTGCGCGCGCTGGCGGTGGCCGCCGCGAAACGTTCGCCCTCGGTGCCGGATTTGCCCACGATCGCGGAAGCGGCCCTGCCCGGCTACGCGCTCGATCAGTGGTATGCATTGTTTGCACCGGCGGGCACGCCGCGCGAAATCGTCGCCAAGCTGCACGGCGAAATCGCCAAAACCGTGGCGCAGCCCGAGAGCCGGGAGCGGTTGCTCGCGATGGGGCTTGACCCCGTGGGCAGCTCGCCTGATGAATTCGCCGCATATCTGAAAACCGAAACCGTTAAATGGGGCAAGCTGGTGCGCGAAGCCGGGATCAAGGCAAATTAGCATGTGATGACCGTCGGCCTTGCCGGAAGCGCCGGCCATGGAGTAGGCTGTTGCGCTCCACGTTGCAGCGCATTCCTGATTCTCAATCGACGGAGGCATCATGGCAGCAGACACAAGCACCATCATTTCCGCTGACTCGCACGTATTCGAGCCGGTCAACCTGTGGGAAACACGGCTGGATAAAAAATTCCGCGAGCGCGGGCCGCGCTTCGTGGCCAACTACCAGGGCAAGCCGGGCACGTTTTTCGTCTGCGACGGCATCAATCCGCGGCCCATCGCCAGCATCGCCGCGGCGGGCATCCCGAAAGAAGACCTCGTCAAATTCAAGGACGTGCATCACCGCGATCTGCGCGCCGGAGGCTACGATCCGGTGGAGCGGCTGAAGGATCAGGATGTCGATGGTGTCAGCGGCGAGGTGTTGTACGCCACCTATGCCATGCAGCTTTATCAGATGCAGGATGCCGAGCTGCAGGAGGCCACGTTTCACACCTATAACGGGTGGCTGGTTGAGATGTGCGGCCACGCGCCCGGCCGCATCAAGGGCCTGGCGCTGATTTCGGTATACAACGTCGATAACGCGGTGAAGGCGCTGCAACACTGGTGCACGCGCGGACTGTGCGGCGCGATGATCGCCAATGTGCCGCCCGAGGGCACTGAATACACCGACGCGCTCTACGATCCGTTCTGGTCGGCCGCCGAGGACATCGGCGTGCCCATCAGCATTCACACGCTCACCAGCAATCGCAAGGTGAACCATCGATTCGCGCGCGAGGTGCGCGGTGCGGCGAGTTATCCGGAAAACCCGCTGGAGGTGATGCTGACGCTGGGCGATATGCTCACCAGCCCGCTGTTCGACCGTCATCCGCGTCTGAAGATCGTGCTGGCCGAGGCCGACACCGGCTGGCTGCCGTGGCTCCTGGAGCGTGTCAATCGCGGGCACGAGCGTTACGCAAAGCAAAACGGCATCCACACCGAACTGAAACCGAGCGAATATTTCAAACGCAACGTGATGGCGGCGTTCATTCAGGATCGCGTGGGCGTCTACACGCGTGAATTCACCGGTGTCGATAACCTGATGTGGTCATCCGACTATCCGCACACCGACACCACCTGGCCGCGCTCGCGCCAAAGCATCGCGCGTGATTTCGAGGGCGTGTCCGAGGCGGACCGCATCAAGATGACGTGTACCAACGCGGCGAAACTTTACGGGTTTAAATTGAACGGCGGTTGATTGGGAACGGCAGCTCGGGCAGGTTACGCACCGCGCACACTGGAGCAGCGATGAATCGATCGATAGGTATCGTATTGGCAGTGTTGGCGCAGCTTGCGGCGAACGTCGCAACCGCGCAGCCGTTTCCATCCAAAGTGGTGCGGCTGGTGGTGCCGTTCCCGGCGGGCGGATCGAACGACGTGGTGGCGCGCGCGATGTCCACGCCCTTGAGCCAGGCGCTTGGGCAAAGTGTTGTGGTGGAAAACCGCGCGGGCGCCAACACCGTGATCGGCTCCGAAGCGGTGGCGCGCTCGCCCGCCGATAGGCATACGGTACTTGTGTCCGGGTTTACGCTGATGTCGCTCGCGGCGCTGCGCACCAAGCTGCCGTTCGACCCGATCAAGGATTTTGCCGCGGTGACGCGCATCGGCACGCAGCCATTCCTCATGTCCGTGCATCCATCGCTGCCGGTGAAGAACATCAAGGAACTGGTGGCGCTGGCGCGCGCGCGTCCCGGGCAGCTTGCCTACGCGGTCAACGGTTACGGCACCGCGCAGCACCTGTCGGGCGAACTGCTGAAGACGCGCTCGAACATCGATATGAAACTGGTGGTGTTTCAGGGCGGCGCGCCGTCGACCATCGCCGTGCTCGGCGGGCACGCCAGCATTCTGATTTCAACCGTGCCGCCCGCCTTGCAACATGTCACCGGCGGCAAGCTGCGCGCGCTGGCGGTCACCTCCGCCGAGCGTTCGATACTGCTGAAAGACGTGCCCACGATGATGGAAGCAGGCGTTTCGGACTTCGATATCTCCGGCGCCATGGGCATATTCGCGCCGGCGGCGACGCCGAAAGAAGCACTCGAACGCCTGAACAGCGAAATCGTGCGCGCGGTGCAACTGCCCGAAGTCAAATCAGGCCTGCTGCGCGATGGGTTCGTGGTATCAACCCTGAGCCTCGCCGAATACGACGCCTTCATGCGCGACAAGATTCAGTTGATCAGGAAGATCGCCGCTGCGGCGAAGATCAAGCTGGATTAATGTGCGCGTTGCTGTGCGCATGAAGAATCAGCCTGTGTAGTGATCGACCGCCAGCTTGTCGCCTGTGGTTGGCGACTTTGACGCCAGCGTCGCGGCGCTGGAGCGGACGAACCCGAAGCGCTACCACGCCTCGGCGCAAGGCGCATCCCGCCGTGCTGGCAAACTGCTTGTGCGCATCCGTGCAAAGCGCGTGAAAGGCTCTGCTACACCTCATTGGTGCTGGGTGCGACGGTTAGACATTTGTGGTTGCTTGGGAGCAGGTATGGGACGTCGCTGCATGGTTTATTAAAGTATGTTTTTATCCACTTGAGCATAACTTTATTACAATTTATTAAACTCATGGCTTGCATATGGTTTATATTTATATTATATTTATACACTATGAGTTTAGAAAATAGATCAAAACTAAACAATCTGCAACGTGACCTGCCGGAAGGCATGCTTGCTTCCTCGTTTTCGTTAAATAAAAAATCGTATTCAAATCAATTACTTAAGAAATACCGGGAATCTGGCTGGCTGGAGTCTCCCGCGCGCGGCGTGTACCGCCGGCCCGGGCCGCCGCTTAAATGGCAGCAGGTCGTTGCGTCGCTGTGCAGACTGCTCGATTCCACACCGCATGTCGGGGGCCTGAGCGCGCTGGAGTTGCGCGGCTACGCACATTTTCTTAAGCCGCAAGGGCCAGGCGAAATCCATTTGTATTCGGATACTAAACTGCCGGGATGGGTGGCAAAGCTGCCGCTGCGTGAGCGGCTGGTGGCGCATCGCAACAGGTTGTTTGTGCCATCGCATGCTGAAGTGGAAACCATCGCGCGTGAAAACGCGGCCGTGTATCTTGTCCATACGGCGAGCGTGCCCGATGATAGTTTGACCCATGAGGTGTGGGGGCCGTGGGACTGGCACTTGCCATATTCAACACCGGAACGGGCGATGCTGGAGTTGCTGGCGGAAGTGCCGCAACGTGAATCCGTCGAACATGCCGCGCTGTTGATGCAGGGGCTGGCTGATCTTAGCTCGCGGCGGGTGCTTGCGTTGCTTGCGGCGTGCAATAGTGTAAAGGTGAAGCGTCTGTTTTTGGCGCTTGCGTCACGCCATCGCCATCAATGGGTTGCGCGCGTGGTGGAGGCGGCGGACCGTGGAGAGGTTGATATTGGCAAAGGCAAACGCTCGCTGGCGCCGGGTGGCAAGTTGCATCCAAAGTATCTGATCACGCTGCCGGAAGAATCGGATGTTCGCGGCTGATAATCCGTTTCTGCCCCAGGCGCGGCTGGCCACGCGCGTGTTGCGGCTGGTCGCGGAAGAGCCCGTGCTTGCACTCAAAGGCGGCACGGCGATCAATTTGTTTTACCGGGATTTGCCGCGGCTGTCGGTCGATCTTGATCTGGTTTACCTGCCGGTGGAGCAACGCGAACCGTCATTGGCGGGCATTGATGCGGCGCTGAATCGAATTGCGCGCCGGATTGAGACATCGCTCCCTGGCGTGCAGGTGCGCACGCAGGACGCCGCACGCGGCAAATTGGTGGCGCAGCAAGGACGTACCACGGTAACGGTGGAGGTCAACACCGTGCTGCGCGGCAGTGTGTACCCCGCGCAACGCATCATCGGGCGACCCGCGGCGGAGCGGCTGTTCGGCGACGTCGAGGCACGGGTACTCTCGTTCGAAGACGTTTATGGCGGCAAGATCGTGGCGGCGCTGGATCGCCAGCATCCGCGCGATCTGTTTGATGTGATGTTGCTGCTGGATGGTGAGGGCTTGCCGGAGCGGTTGATGGATGCGTTCGTTGTTTATCTGGCGAGCCACGACCGGCCTATCGCCGAAGTACTCGATCCGCGAGTGAAAGATATAAGTGTCGCGTATGCGCGTGAGTTCGCGGCGATGGCGGATAGTCCCGTAACATTGGACCAACTGCTGGATGCGCGCAGACGCCTCAACGCCACGCTGAAACGCGGGCTGTTGGCGCGGCATCGCGATTTCCTGCGTTCGTTGAAACGCCTCGAACCAGATTGGGCGTTGCTGCCGGTGCCGCACGCGGCACAATTGCCGGGCATACTGTGGAAATTGCACAATCTTGAAATCCTGCGCCGCAATCAACCGGCACGCCATGCTCGGTTACTGGCCGGGCTGGAGCAAACACTGGAGCGATTTGAGCCGTGAGTCACGCAAGTCAGCAAATCGTCAACACGGCATGTTTCCTGGTAAGTTTGCTGATCGGAACCAGCACCGCCAGCGCACAGAATTTCCCATCGCGGCCGATCCGCATGGTCACCGCAGAAGCGGGTGGCGGCTCCGACATCGTGTCGCGTGTCATCGCGCAGGCCCTTTCGGGCACGCTTGGCCAGCAGGTGGTAGTGGATAATCGCGGCGCGGCGGGCGGGGCTATCGCGGCGGAAATCGTCGCGCGCTCGCAACCCGACGGTTACACGCTGCTGCATTACGGCAGCAACATCTGGCTGCTGCCGTTCCTGCGAAAAAACCTGCCATATGATCCGGTGCGCGATTTCGCGCCGGTGACGCTGACCACGCGCGCGCCCAACATGATCGTCGTGCATCCGTCGCTGGCGGTAAAAACCGTGGTCGAATTAATTGCCATGGCCAAAGCCAAACCGGGCAGCCTCGGTTACGCCTCCGGCGGCACGGGCTCCACGCCACACCTCGCGGCGGAGTTATTCAAGGCGATGGCGGGGGTCGATATCGTGCGCATCCCGTACAAAGGCGGCGGCCCCGCGCTTAACGATCTGCTCGGCGGGCAGGTGCCGCTGATGTTCCCCGTCGCGGCGGCGGCATTGCCGCACGTGAAGTCTGGCCGCTTGCGTGCGCTGGCGGTGACCAGCGCGCAGCCCACCGAACTCACGCCAGGCTTGCCCACGGTTGCCGCGTCGGGCCTGCCTGGCTACGAATCGGTATCGATTCAAGGCCTGTTCGCGCCCGCAGGAACTCCGGCGGTGTTAATCAACCGCCTCAATCGCGAATTCGTGCGCGTGGTTCAGTCCGCAAGCGTGAAAGATCGATTTTTCAGCATGGGCATCGAAAGCGTTGGCGCGACGCCGGAAGCATTCGGCGCGACTATGAAATCAGAAATGGCGAGGCTGGGCAAGGTGATCCGCGATGCGGGTATACGCGATGAATAGAGGTCAATGCATGGCAATGAAAAATACACGATTACAAGCCGCGCGCCGCGGCCGTTTCGGGCTCGTAGCGCTCCTGGCCTTGGGCGCGGCATCCGCCCAGGCGCAGTCGCCAGCGTATCCAAACAAGCCGGTGAAGGTAATCGTGGCACTGGCCGCGGGTTCCGGCGCGGATATCGTGACACGCATTTTTACCGCGAGGCTCGGCGAAATATTCAGTCAGCAATTCGTCGTTGAAAATCGCGGCGGCGCGGGCGGCAATATCGGCGTTGAGGCCGGGGCGCGTTCGGCGCCCGATGGTTACACGCTGCTCTCCATCGCTGCGGGGCAGGTGATCAATACCGCGTTGTATCCGAAGCTCAATTACAACCTTGAGAAAGATTTCGAGACAGTCGGTCTGGTGGCCTCGGCGCCGCTGATTCTTGCGGTGCATCCGTCGTTGCCGGTCAAAAGCGTGAAGGAGCTCATCGCGTTCGCCAAGGCGCAGCCGGGCAAACTGTATTACGCATCGTCGGGCAACGGCAGTTCGCCGCATCTGGCCGCCGAGATGTTCAAGATGCACGCGGGGGTCAATATCGTGCACGTGCCGTACCGCGGTTCGCCGCAGGCGGTGACCGATCTCATCGCGGGCGAGACCAGCATGGTTTTTCTCGCGCCTTCATCGGTGTTGCCGCATGTGCAAAGCAAACGTCTGCGCGCATTGGGCGTGGCCAGCGCGAAACGCAGCGTGACGGCCCCAGGGTTGCCGACGATGGCCGAAGCCGGCTTGCCCGGTTTTGAGGCGGGCACGTGGACGGCGATGCTCGCGCCCGCGGGCACTTCGGCGGAAATAGTTGCGCGGGTGAATCGCGAGTTGACGGCTATCGCGCGTCTGCCCGCGGTGCGCGAGCGGCTTGCCGCGCAGGGCTTTGATGCGCAGACCAATACGCCCGCGGAGTTTTCTGTTTATCTGCGCGCCGAAATCGCGAAGTGGGCGAAGGTCGTCAAGGCAATTGGCGTGCGTCTGGATTGAGTTACTTCACGTAGAACTTGCGCAAGGCGCGCACATTGGGAATATTTTCGATGTTCCACAGCGCGCCCATGAGCGCCAGCGCGCGCGGCTTGCCGAGCACGGGTGCGAGCAAATCGAGTGATTTTTTCTGGATGTCCTGCAGGTTGACCGGGTTTTCGGCCGTGCCCTTGGCGGCCATGGTCTGGTGCTTGAGCACGCGGCCATCCTTCAGAGTGATTTCCATCACACAGCGCCAGCGGCGCAACGAGTCGGTCAACGAAGCATCCCCTACGGTTTGAATTCGGCGGCGCATGGCGATCACCTTCGCGTCCTTGATCCTGCCATGGTCGTGCGTGGATGCAAAATTAACAGTGCCGTCCACCAGCATCAGCGCCAGCAGATGCTGCACCGAGATGTCCGGCGAATCACGGTCGTTGACCATGCGCAGTTCCTTGTCGGGCATGCGCGCGACCAGCTTCACCACGTCCGCCGCGCGCAGATGATGCCCGTCGATCAAATCCTGCAACACATGCAGCGGCCCCTGCACCGGCCCGCCGGCTGACCAGCACTTGATGCCGCAGCGCATGATCTCGAAGTCGCGCCCAAGACCGCGCGCCAGTTCATCGGCGTTGCCCTCCGGTGAATAGGTGGCGAGAAAATTGTTCTCGCCCGCGAACACATCATCCACGCCGGAAAATCCGCTTTTCACCATGAGCGCCGCCTGCACGCCGTTGTGCGCGGGCATGCCGCCCACTGCGTAAGCTTTCTCGACGTGCAGCGGATCGCGCAGCCGCGTGTACAGCCCCGAAGATTGCTGCCCGGCATAGGTGAAGACGTGGCGCATTTGCCGCGCGTCGAGCTTCAACAGCGCCGCCGCCGCTGTCGATGCGCCGAAGAGATGGCCGAAGGTGCTCGACACCGGCACGGGGGCAAGCGCCAGTAGCGTGCGCGCGCACACGTCGTAACCCAGTACCATCGCACGCAACATTTCCTTGCCCGAGCGCTGTTCGCGTTCGGCGATGGCGAGCGCGGCAGGAACCACGCACGTGCCCGGATGCGAGCGCGTGGGCGGATGCGTGTCGTCGGTTTCGTCGGCATGGCCGCACATGCCGTTCGCGAGCGCCGCGTAGTTGGCGGAGGTGACGATGCGCGTGCCCATGACGCCGGCTTCCTGCTTCGCGGTCAACTTGCTCACATAGTTGCGCGCGCGCACGCCCGGTATCAAGCGGCTGCCGGAAATCATCGCGGCGAAGGTGTCGATCAGATGCAGCTTCGCACGTTGCGCTACTTCGGGCGGCAGCGGCTTTTTGAGCGCGCCAGCGGCGTAGTTGCTCAGTTGCAGCGTGGGCTTGGAGATTTTTGCATCAGTCATTTGGCTTGGCCAGCAGTAGTGACAGGGTTTTCGCGCTTGCGGCCTTCTCGATATTCAAGATCGCCTCGCGAATCTCCTCCGCGCGCGCGGCGGGCATCATGGATTGGGCGTTGTTCATGAATTTCTCGATGATCTCCTCTCCGGTCGCAGGCTCGTCGGGCAGTATCGATTCGCGTTGCGAAAACTCGCGTCCGTCGTTCAGGCGCACGATCACTTCGCCGGTTCTCGATTTGGGGAAGCCGGAGTTTGGATCGATGCTGTAGCTGAATTTACGCGCCAGCGCGATCAGCTTGGGGTCGGTGTAGGCGGGTTCCTCGATTTCTTCAAGTCCGAATCTGCCACGTTCGAGGCAACAAGCGATGCCGTAAGGCAGGCTGAATTGCGCGGCATACGAGCTTTGCGGCGCGAAGCGGCCTTCGAGCGGCTCGCAAATCAGAGGCACCGCGATTTCGGCGATCCGCGCATGGATGGATTGAATATCCTCCGCGCGCAGCTTGTGCGCGCGCGCGAGTTTTTTGGCCGCGCTCATGAACGCATGCGAATGGTGGCCCGCCGGGTAGAGTTTGATCGAGGCCCTGGGGAATTCCCATTTCTGGCCCAGATCAACGGTCACCAGCGCCGGGTCGCCGGCATCCCCGGCATCAATATGCGCGCCCTGAAAGCAGCGAAACAAACCAAACTTGCCTTCGTAAGATGCGGTGGGCGCGGTGAAGCCTTCGCGTGCAAGTGATGCGGCGGTGATCGCCGCTGCCGCCGCCAGCCCCGGGTGCAGGCGCTTGGTCCATGAGCCTTCCTGCAGCGGCTGCATGGTGCCCGATGTCGCGCTTAGCGCGATGCCCTGCGCGGTGACGAGTTGCGCATCGGTTAATTTCATCAGCCGGCCCGCGATCAGCGCGGCGGCGAATGTGCCCAGCACGCTGGTGGCGTGAAAGCCCGCGCGCGCAAAACCGCCCTTGCCCGCCGCGCCCAGTCGCGCGCCCGCTTCGAGGCCGAGCGTGCAAGCCGTCAGCACGTCGCGCCCGCTGGCGCCCATGAATGCACCCACGCCCAAGGCCGCCGGCACGCAGCTTGCGGTGAGATGCACCGAGCCGGGCAGGTACGTGTCGTCGTAATCCAGCCCGTGCACCAGCGTGCCATTGACCAGCGCGGCGTCACGCAGCGACAGCGTTTCACGCATGCCGATGACCGCGGCTTCACCACTGGACAGCGTGCGCATCGCGCGCACCGCGGTCGCGGCGAAATCATGCACCGATGAGGCGAGCGCGATGCCGATCGCGTCCAGCATCAGCAGCTTCGAGCGCTGCGTGATGTGTTGAGGGATTTCATCGCCGCTATTAAAAAATGCGGCGAGCGCTTCGGATATAGATGTTGTTTTTTCCACTGTGTTTTCCCTTGGCGCCCACGGTAAACGCGGGCGCTGGTTACGTCACGGCTACTTGGCCATGCCGAGGTCCGTCAAAATTTCGCGCATCTCCGCGTATTCGCGGTCGAGATGTTTACGCGCTTCAGTGGTGCTGATGTATTCGTCCACCCACTGTTCCTGTGCAACCATTTTTCGCCACTCGGGCGAGGCGACCGTTTTGCGCAGCAAGCCGTCCCAATAGGCGGTTTGCGCCGGGGTGAGGCCGGGCGGCGCCATGATGAAGCGTGAATTGGACACCACGGCATCGATGCCTTGTTCCTTCCAGGTGGGGATCTGCGCGTATTCGCCTTCCAGCCGTTTCGGCGCGGTGACGGCGAGGAAGCGAATCTTGCCCGCGCGCCAGTGCGGCGAGGCGACTGACAGCCCGCCCGTCACATAATCAAGGTGCCCGCCCAGCAGGTTGGAGACCGATTCGCCCGCCGATGGAAACACCACCACGCGCAGCCGCTTGATGTCCACGCCCGCGCGCTTGAACGGCAGCGCGATGGCAATGTGGCTGTTATTGCCCGGCGTGGTGCCGATCGCCACCGCCAGGCTGTCGGGCGCGGATTTGAGCCGCGCGACGAGGTCGTTCGCCGTTTTGAAGCCCGCATCGTTGCGCACCGAAAGCACGTTGTACTCGGTGTATAGTTGCCCCAGTATGGTGAAGTCAGTGTAATTTAGTTTGTTGCGTCCGGAAATGTGATTGGCAAGCAGCGGCCCCGATACCAGCAGCAAGCGATGCGGTTCGTTCGCGGCCTGATGCACGTAGGTGTAACCCACCGACTGCCCGCCGCCGGAGCGGTTGATGATGTTCACCGGCACATCGACGAGCTTGGCGTCCTGCCATATCTTCTGCACCAGACGCGCGGGGCGGTCCAGCGATCCGCCCGCCGGCGCCGGCACCACGAACTCGATGGGTTTGCTTGGCTTCCACTCCGCCGCTGTTGATGGAGCCGCGTGAACCATGCATAGCGCCGCCAGGCTCGGGATTACGAATGCATGGCGTATGAATCTGGATTTCATGACAATCTCCTCGACATTGTTATGTTCATGCGGTGAACCCAAATAGTGCGCCCGGCGGTGTTGTCCGGCAAGCATGCGGGTCTAGCGATCCCCCGGCAACTTGCGCAGACGTTCCATCTCGGCGGCCAGGCGCTTGGCGGCTTCGAGCGCGCGGGTGCGTGCGGCTCGGGTCAATTTTTCGTCGGGCAGCTTCACGGCATCGACGAACGGCATCACTCGCACTCGATCTTCCGGGTAACCTTCGAGCAGCCGCGCCAGCGCTTCGGCGGCGATGCGATACTGAAAATACTCCTTCTCCAGCAGCTCCTTGCGGCGCAGCGCTTCGGTGGTCCAGCCCAGCCCTTGCGAGTAGCGGCCGCCCATGTGTTCCCATAGCTCGCGCAGGCCTATGGTCGTGTAGTGGCCGTGGCGCCGCGTGGCGGCGTGCTGGCGCAGGATCTCGCTCACCGTGAGCAGGTAATGGTCGGCGGCATCCACCAGCGGTCTTTGCGGCGCGCCATCGCGGTCTCGCAGCGCGGCACGGTTTTTTGCGACGGCTTCGGTGCGCGCTTCGAGCGATTTGATGGTTTCTTCCTCGTCAGCGGTTGCCGCGCCGGGTTCAACACCCAGCGCGGCGCGCAGTTGCGTGCCGGCATCGATGATCCACGCGGTAACGGTGTCGCGCAGCACGCGCTTCTGGTGCTCGCGATACAGCCAGTATCCGGCGATGGCGGCGAGCAGCGTCGCGGCAATTGCCACGGCAATGATTTTTTGTTTGCGCGATGGCATGATGGCAAGATTGTAGACGAGAAAGCGTGCCATTGAACTTCCATGAGCTTTTGTGCGCTTTTGTGTTTCCGTGACTTCAACTACCATTGCGGCATTGAACCTCGAGAACCAGCAGCCCGTGTCAGCCATCCCCAAACTCAGCCCTGATCTGGCGCGCTTTTCGCGCGAGATCGGCGGCCACAACCTTGCGCCGCTGTGGGAGCGCACGATGCGCATGCAGCCGGGTTCGTTTTGCGTGCCCGCGTTGTGGCGCCACAGTGACACGAGGCCGCTGCTCGCGCGCGCGGCGGAATTGATCAGCAAGCGTGACGCCGAGCGGCGCGTGCTGGTGCTGGAAAACCCCGCGCTGCGCGGCTCGTATCAAATCACGCAGTCGTTGTTCGCCGGCTTGCAGATTATTTTGCCCGGCGAAATCGCGCCGTCACACCGCCACACACCCAATGCGCTGCGCTTCATCATCGAAGGCGAAGGCGCGTACACCGCGGTGGATGGCGAACGCACGCCGATGTCGCCGGGGGATTTTGTGGTGACGCCGAATTGGTCGTGGCACGATCACGGCAATCTGGGGGATGATCCGGTGGTGTGGCTTGATGGGTTGGACACGCCGTTCGCGCAATTTTTCGGCGCGATGTTTCGCGAGAATCATCCGCAGGAGAGCCAACCCATTACGCGCGCTCCAGATGATGCGCAATCGCCGCCGCTGCGCTTCCCCTATGCGCGCACGCGCGAGGCGTTGATGCGGCTTGCACAAAACTCAGCGCCGCATGAGGCGCATGGATACAAGTTGCGTTACACCAACCCGGCGACGGGCGGCAATGTGTTCCCGACCATCGCGGCATTCATGCAGTGGCTGCCGAAAGATTTCGACGGACGTGGTTATCGCGCAACCGATGGCGCGGTGTATTGTGTGGTCGAGGGCCGTGGCGCGGTTTATTTTGGCGATGAGCGCCACGCGTTTGAGCACCACGATTGCTTCGTGATTCCGCCGTGGCAGGCGCATCGTTTCACCGCGCACGTGGATTGGGATTGTGTATTGTTCAGTTTCTCGGATCGCGCGGCGCAGGAGGCATTGGGTTTCTGGCGCGAATCGATGATTTAAAATTTATCCTTTAAAAACAATAGGTTACGTATGATCATCAATAACGATTGCTGCAAACTGGATATCTTCCCGCACATTTTTCCGAAAACTTTTTTCGAGCGCATGAAGGCGATCGCCGAGACCAACCCGGCGCTGGCCGCGACCATCCGCCGCTGGCTGCACATTCCCGTGTTGTGGGATCTCGACGCGCGCATACGCATGATGGGCAAGTTCAATAACTACAAGCAGATACTCACGCTCTCCCTCCCCGCGATTGAATTTCTTGCGGGGCCGGATGACTCGCCCGCGCTGGCACGCATCGCCAACGACGGCATGGCGGAGATCGTGCGCGAGCGGCCGGATTTGTTCCCCGCGTTCGTGGCGTCGCTACCGATGAACAACGTCAAGGCCTCGCTCGACGAAATGGATTACGCCATTCGCAAACTGGGTGCGAAAGGCATACAGGTGTTCACCAACGTCAACGGCCGCCCGCTCGACGAGCCGGAGTTTTATCCGATCTTCGAGCGCTGCGTGAAAAAATACGACCTGCCGATCTGGCTGCACCCGGCGCGCACCGCGAAATTCGCCGACTACCCAAGCGAGGAAAAATCGCTGTATGAAATCTGGTGGCTGTTCGGCTGGCCGTATGAGACCAGCGCGTGCATGGCGCGCATCGTGTTCAGCGGCATGCTCGACCGCCTGCCCAACATGAAAATCATCACCCATCACCTGGGTGCGATGGCACCGTACTTCGACGAGCGCATACGCCTGGGGATGGCGCAGATGGGCGCGCGCACGGTGGATGCCGACTACGGCAAGCTGTTGCGTAGCCTGTCGAAACCGCCGCTGGAGCTATTCAAGATGTTCTACGGCGACACCGCGATCAACGGCTCGGCGCCGGCGATCCGCTGCGGACTGGATTTCTTCGGCGCGGACCATGTGCTGTTCGGCACCGACTGCCCGTTTGATCCCGAAGGCGGGCCAATGTTTATTCGCAACGGTATCAAGGCGATTGATTCGCTGAAGCTGTCCACCGCCACGCGCAACAAAGTTTATTTCGGTAATGCGATGAAGATGTTGCGGCTGGAACCCGAAGTCAAGAAGGTCGCGGTGAAGAAAAAAACGGCAAAGAAGTGAGTCGGGAGTCATTCCGCCATTGGTGATGCAACGATTTACACGGAGCAATCGTATGCTGAAAATAAAACGAGCCACCGGATGGGTGCTATGGTTTGCGCTGGCCGCCGCATTGCCCTGCGCGGCGCAGACCGCGCAGGATTACCCCGCCAAGCCCATCCTGTTCGTGATTCCGTTTGCCTCCGGCGGTGACTCCGATCTGTCGGGCCGCAATGTCGCGCATCATGCATCGAAGTATCTGAACAACCGGCCCATCGTGTCGCTCAATCGCGTGGGTGCGTCGGGCGCCATAGGCGCGATGTCGGTTAAGAACGCCACGCCGGATGGTTACACGCTGCTGGTCGCTCGCATCGCCACGCACGCGATTTTGCCTGCGACAGAATCGAAGCTCGGTTACAAGTGGAATGAGTTCTCGATGATTTCGCTGATCGAACTTAACCCTTATGTTTGCTTCGTCAAGACCGAATCGGCCTATCGCACCGCCGCCGATCTTATCAACGCGATACGCAAGAGTCCCGGCAAGCTCAATTACTCGACCGCCGGCATCAGCACCAGCCAGGCGATGGCGGCGCAATATCTGATGTCGCTTGCAGGACTGACCAAGGATCACGCGATGGGCATACATTACAAGGGCGGCGGCGAAGTGACCACCGCGGTGATCGGCAGCCAGGTTGATTTCGCCTGCAACAACGCGCCCACGGTAATCCCTCAGGCGCAGGGTGGTCGCATACGCCCGCTGTTCGTGACACCCATACGCTTGAAGGAATTGCCCGATACGCCGAGCGCGCGCGAGGCAGGTTATCCCGACATGGAAAAAATCGTCGGCTGGACGGCGCTGATGGGCCCGCCGGGAATGCCGAAATCCATCATCGATAAATGGGCCGACGTATTCAGCAAGCTCGCGAAAGACCCCGACTGGCAAGCCGGCAACGCGCGCATCGGTGGCATTGCAGCGATTCGTTCACCTGTGGAAACCGAGAAATACGTGCGCGAGCAATTCGAGCTTTACAACAAGCTGGCGACGGCGCTGGGGATACGGCAGTAGGCGCGTAGGGCGAGAGAAGCGCAGCACGTAGGTCGGAACGCGCAGCGGTTCCGACAAGCGCTTGCATTAGCCGCTTTTGCTTGTCGGAACCGCTGCGCGTTCCGACCTACAAGATAAAACTCACCGATGCGAGCGAGCCCAGCTCCATCGCGTCGATTGTCGCCGTGCGCGAGGCGATCTTGAAGCTGCTGCCTTCGATGCGCAGATCATAACGATAGTGCCCCACGAACTGGTACACGCTTTCGTTGCGTCGAAAGCGGTATACGATGAAATTCGCTTCAATCCTTATGGTTTGCGCGTCCTGCTCAAGAATGCGCACGTTGCTGATCAAGCGCCGCGTGCGTGAACGCGGAAACTCGGCGTGCGCGTTGGTGTTCTTCAATCGCGTCACGCGCGCACGGATGCGATGGATGTCGTCGGCGATGGTGAACAACGTGTCTTTCGGATCGCTCGCCGGTTTGTCGTTCGACGGCACGCGATACACGGCGTCGTCCGTCAACAGCGTGAGCCATTCGTCAAGCTTCCACGCGTCAAGCAGCGCGGCCTCGGCGTAGAGGAAATCTTCGACTTGCTGGCGGGTGAAGGTGGTCATCGTTGGTTAGGATACGCGTGTAAGAACAACGTCAATGGCTTTTTTGCCACAGATTTCACAGATGAACACAGATTAAACACCGCTACTCTTGTCGTTCCCGCGCAGGCGGGAATCCATGCAATGCCGCAAGTGGCACTGTGTTATGGGTTCCCGCCTGCGCGGGAATGACACGGAGAGGTTAAATCTGTGTTCATCTGTGAAATCCGTGGCGAAAGGTTTTTTGACTTGCTGCTAACCCGCCGCCCGCATCAGCTTGTCCCACTGTATCCAGAATTCGCGCAGGTGCCGCTCATCCGTATTCAACTGCTCGCCTTCCTTGGCCATGCCGCGCGTCATCACCGACCATGGGATTTCGCGATAACTGGCCATCCCCGCCTGCACTGACTCCAAGGCTTCGATGTCGTCCGGCGTGGCGAAGCCGCCGGGGCCGTAGAACGTCAAAAAGCTGTCGAGCCGGATCGCGCGCGCGGCGGGCGTTTCTTCCTTCGGCCCCAGCGCGCAGGCGCGCACCACCATGTTATCCGCGGCGCGCGGCTCGAAATAACGCACGGTCACCGACGAGCCGTCGTTCAGCACCAGATTGGGGAACACCAGCAGATTGCGATTGGTGTCGGCCACGCGCGCGGCACGTGCTGCGCCCAGTCGCGTGACGAGTTCGGCGCGGATGCGTTCGATTTCCGGCTTCGCCGCCTCGCCGTAAATCGGTATCCAGCGCGCCACCGGCCTGCCGCGAAAATTGATGTTGTCGATTACCGCGTGGCCGTTGCAGAGCACGCGGCCCACGCCGTGCGCGGGTAGCATGTGGCCTTTCTCGGGGCGCTTCATTTCGACGCCGGAATTTTTCAGGTAATCGAGCCACGTTGAGTGTGTCGCCGGCAGGTGGTAATCGTCAAAGCTGTTTTCAGCCAGCAGTTTCCAGTTGGCGCGGATGTCGTATTCCTGCGCGCCGGGGATCACTTCCATTTCACCCGACGGCGATTGATCGATGATGAGATCGATGTATTCCTTCGCACCCGCGAGGTAATCATCCAGTGTCATCGCGCCCGCATCGAAATTCAGAAACACGAAGCCGCGATAGCTCGCCACGCGCGGCGGTTCCTTCAGCGCAAATTCAGCGCGATTGAAGTTCGGCGGATACGCGCTCTGACCGGGTAGGGCATACAGCGCGCCGTCGCGATCATACGTCCAGCCGTGATAAAAGCAGGTGAAATGTCTGGCGTTGCCCTCGATCTCGCGGCACACCAGCGAGCCGCGATGGCGGCAGGTATTGAGGTACACGCGCGCGGCGTTCTTGCTGTCGCGGCAAAAAATCACCGGCCTGCCGCAGACGGTGCGCGCTTTGAAATCCCCCGGCGCGCGCACTTCGGATTCGTGGCCCACGTAGATCCAGCACTTGTCAAAAATGCGCCGGCGTTCGAGTTCGAGCACCTGCGGCTCGACCAGCGCCGCGCGGTTGACGGCGAAATGCATCGCCGCCGGATCGTTGATTACCCAAGCCGATTGAGTCATGCGCCGATTAAAGCCGCGCGCGGCGGCATTGTCAATTTTCGCGGCATAATAGCGGCGATGGAGGGGTTCATAAAAACATTCTTGCGGCAGGCAGCGGCGCTGTGCGCCGGGCTGTTGTCCACGCACGCCGCGCAGGCGCAGGAGACAGCGTTCCCGACGCGCACCGTGCAGATCGTCGTGCCCTACACGCCGGGCACGGGCGCGGACATACTCGCTCGCATACTGGGGCCAAGGCTCGCCGAGCGCTGGAAAACTGGCGTCATCACCGACAACCGGCCGGGCGCCACCGGCAACATCGGCACCGATTTCGTGGCGAAGGCCGCGCCCGACGGACATACGGTGTTGTTCACCGCCACATCGTTTGGCACCACGCCGGCGCTTACCGCGAAACTGCCGTTTGATCCCATCAAAAGCTTTGCGCCGGTGTCGCTGGTGGCGGCCAGCTCGATGAGTTTCGTGGTGCACCCGCAATTGCCGGTCAGATCGCTTAATGAATTCATTGCGCTGGCGCGCCGACAGCCTGGCAAGCTGCTGTATTGCTCGCCCGGCAACGGCGGGCCGCAGCATCTGGCGATGGAGCTGATCAAGCTGGAGTCCAAAACCGATATGGTGCACGTGCCGTACAAAGGCTCGGGCGGCGCGTTGACGGATTTGATGGGTGGCCACGTGCAGGCGATGGTCGTCGCGTTGCAAACCGCGTCGCCGTTCGTGCAGAGCGGACGGCTGCGCATGCTGGCGATCATGGGCGCGGAGCGTTCGTTCGCGTTCCCCAACGTGCCGACGCTGAGAGAACAAGGACTCGCGAATCTGGAAGTGGAAACCTGGTACGGCGTGCTCGCACCGTCGGCGACACCGCCTGCAGCCGTTGCGAAGATAAATTCAGAGTTAAACACTCTGCTGCAACTGCCCGACATCCGCGAACAACTCGCCAGGCAAGGCATGAACCCGGCGGGCGGCGCACCGGAACGCCTGGACAATCTGGTAAAAAGCGAACTCACTCGCTGGGCGCGCGTGGTGAACGCGGCGAAGATTCGGGCGGATTGAGTTGGCGCAAGGACAAAACCTAAAGACTTTTTTGCCACGGATAAACGCAGATGAACACAGATTAGGGGCGAACAACCTTGGTCGTTTAACTTTGTCCTTCTTTGCGTTTCCCTTGGGCCTTTGAGTCTTTGCGGTAAAGCTTTTGATGTCTATGTAAGTTATTGTTTTTTAAAGGAGTTTTTGTGAGACAAATCGACGACCTGGTAGCCGCCTATCGCGTGCTCGCGGCGCATGAAGTGATCGACGCGTACGGTCACGTGAGCGTGCGTTCGGAAAAAAATCCGAACCGTTATTTTCTTGCCGGGCACATCGCACCCGAGCTGGTGCGCGAGGAACACATCATCGAGTACGACCTCGACAGCAATCCGCAGGATGCCAACGGGCGCGAGTCGGTGCGCGAGCGTTTCATCCACGGCGAGATTTTTAAATTGCGCCCCGAAGTGATGTCGGTGGTGCATACGCACTCGCATTCGGTGGTGCCGTTCTCCATCACCACGGTGCAGTTGCAACCGATTTTTCACATGGCCGCGTTCATCGGCCACGGCGTGCCTAATTGGGACATCGCCGATGCGCAAACCGGCACCGATATGCTGGTGAAAACGCCGTTCCTCGGTGCGCACCTCGCCAAATTCGTCGCCGACAAACCAGCGGCGCTGCTGCGCGGCCACGGCGCGGTGGTGGTGGGCGAATCGATAGCGCGCTCCGTCGGACGCAGCATTTACCTTGAGATGAGCGCGAAAATGCAGATGCAGGCGCAACTACTCGCGGGGCCAGGCGCCAAACTGCTGACACTGCACGATTCCGAAATTGCCGTGTCAGTGCCCGCGCAGAACTACAATCGCGCGTGGCCGATGTGGCGTGCGCGTGCGCTGGCGCAGGTGGCGGCGGAGGGAACGTTGCGGGATTTTTATAAGAGTTGAACAAGTGTTGCAGTCAAACTTTGATAACGTCACCTGCCAAAGCTGTCGTTCCCGCCTGCGCGGGAACGACAGTGAATTGAGTTTGCGCAAGAAATCTTTGGAGATGCGGTGAAACACACAATCATGTTCGCGGCCGTAATGGCGGCAACACAAGCGGCCCCGGCAATAGCGCAAACCGCCTTCCCCGCCAAAGCCGTGCGCATCGTCGTGCCGCTGGTGCCCGGCGGCAATCTGGATATCGTGGCGCGCGCCATCGCCGCGCCGATGAGCGAAACGTTCGGCCAACAGGTCATTGTTGAAAATCGCCCCGGCGCCAGCAGCCTTGTCGGCACGCAGTTCGTGGCCAAGGCGCCCGCCGATGGTTACACGCTGCTCGCCATCGCCAACACTTTTGCCACCGTGCCCTCGTTGATGAAAAACCCCGGCTACGATGCGCTCAAGGATTTCACTGGTGTCACGCTCACTTGCCTGGTGCCCATGGTGCTGGTGGTGACGCGCACGCTGCCAGCGCGCACGGTGAAGGATTTGATCGCGCTCGGCAAGTCGCAGCCGGGGCAGCTTGCCTACGCCAGTTCCGGCGCGGGCAGCACCGGGCATATCGCCGCCGAATTGCTGGGCGTGCAGGCTGGCATCAAGATGCTGCACATTCCATACAAGGGCAACGCGGCAGCCATCGTCGATGTCATCGCCGGCAACGTGCAGATCATGTTCGATCAGGTGAGCACCGCGAAATCCTATGTCGATTCCAGCAGGCTGCGCGCGCTGGGTGTCACCAGTCTGAAGCGTTCGGCGCTGTTCCCTGACGTGCCGACCATCAACGAGTCGGGTCTGAAGGGCTATGAGGAGATTACCTTCAACGGGTTCATGGCGCCCGCGGGCACGCCACGCGACGCACTCGCGCGTGTGCAATCCGAGGTGTCGCGCATCGTGCGCCTGCCCGATCTGCGCAAGCGTTACCTTGAACGCGGCATCGAACTCACGGCAAGCGCATCGCCCGATGAATTCACGACCTACATCAAGGCCGAGTTCGACAAGAAAGCGAAGCTTGCGCGCGAGACGGGGATCAGAATTGAATAAGACGATACACGCGAATGCGGCGAATACGCATATAAACCGCAGGTCTTAAGGCACGAGGGCTGCAATGAAAATCGTAGTGCTCGATGACTGGTCGCGCGGTTTTCAAAAACTGTTGTGTTGCGCACGCCTCAAGGATCATGAAGTGCGCGTTTATCACGACACCGAAAAAGACCCCGCCAAACTTGCAGCGCGAATCAATGGCGCCGAAGCACTGATACTGACGCAGGAGCGTTCCGAGTTCCCGCGCACGGTGATTGAACGGCTCACCACCGTGAAGCTGGTCGCACAAACCGGCAGCCACCGCCATCACATCGATTTTGCTGCGTGTACCGAAAAAGGCATCATCGTCGCCGCGCCCAGTCGCGTGGGCGTGGGCGTCACCACGGCCGAGTTGACGTGGGCGCTGATCCTCGCCAGCCTGCGCAACATTCCGCACGAGGTCGAGCAACTGAAACAGGGCGCATGGCAGACCACCATGGGCACGGGGTTGCGCAGTGAGATTCTGGGTATTTACGCGCTGGGCGGCATTGGCAGCCTCGTCGCGCAAGTCGGCAAGGCGTTCGGCATGCGCGTGATGTGCTGGGGCCGCGAGGCCTCTCGCGCCAAAGTGCTTGCGGCAGGCTACGAAATGCCCGCGACGCGCGAGGAATTCTTCAGCACAGCCGACATCATAAGCCTGCACGTCTTCGCCAATGAAGAAACACGCGGCATCATCACCGCCGCCGATCTCGCGTTGATGAAGCCCAGCTCACTACTGGTCAACACCAGCCGCGCGCGGCTGATCGAAGACGGCGCGCTGGCGGCTGCGCTTAGAAAGGGCCGGCCCGGCCGCGCGGCGGTGGATGTGTTCGAGACCGAACCGGTGTTGAACGGCGATCATCCGCTGCTAAAAATGCCCAACGTGATCTGCACGCCGCATCTGGGCTATGCGGTTACCAACACCTTTGAACATCTGTATGGCGTGGCCATCGACAGCATACTGGCGTATGCGGCGGGGACGCCGGTGAACGTGTTGAATCCCGAAGTGTTGAAGCGGTAGCCAATGTACAAATTTATCATTGCGGGCATGCTGATGGCGGGTGCTGTTACTGCGCAAGCTCAATCGCCGTATCCCGCCAAAGCCATCCGCTTCATCATCCCCTACGCCGCGGGCGGCAGCGTTGATCCGCTGGTGCGCCTGTTCGCGGTGAAGCTGACCGAGAGCCTGGCCCAGCCGATGATTGTTGATCTGCGTCCCGGCGGCAATACGATCATCGGCACCGATGCGGTGGCGAAGTCGGCGCCTGATGGTTATACGGTTCTGGTGATGACGGTGCCTAATCACGCGATTAACGCGTTGCTGATTCCCAATTTGCCGTACGACTCGGTGAAGGATTTCGCGCCGGTGGCTACGATGTCTACCAGCGATTATTTGTTGATACTGCATCCTTCGGTGCCTGCGGACAATTTGAAATCGTTTATCGCGCTGGCGAAGGCGCGCCCTGGGCAATTGAATTACGGCTCGGTGGGCAGTCTGGGCATTAGCCAGTTGGGCACGGAAACTTTCAGCCTGATGGCCGGCATCAAGATGCAGCGCGTGCCGTACAAAGGCTCGGCGCCGGCGCTGATCGATCTTGTGAGCGGGCAGTTGCAGGCGGGCTTCAACACGCCAATTTCGGCGATTCAGCATATACGCAGCCGGCGCTTGAAGGCGATTGCAGTGTCGGGCGCGGCGCGCATGTCCGCGTTGCCGGATGTGCCTACTTTCACCGAAGCGGGCATGCCGGGTTTTGAGATGCGCGTGACGTATGCGTTGCTCGCGCCCGCCGGCACGCCCAAGGCCAATATCGACAAGTTGTCGCATGAATTTTCAAAGATTGTTGCCATGCCTGACTTCAGGGAGAAGCTTTCCGTGCAGGGTATGGTTCCTTTGTATTCCACGCCGGAGCAGCTTGCCGCGATGATCAAGGCCGATATGGCCAAGTACGCGCGGGTTATCAAGACGGCTAACTTGAAGTTTGAACAATGAAATGTAGCCGAAGCTTGATTAGTCATACACCAAACCCGTCGTTCCAGCGCAGGCTGGAACCCAGGTTGTTACTCGGCCCGAAGGGCCTGAAATCAGATGCTGCGCA
>CAMDLH010000036.1 GCA_945901405.1 Bordetella parapertussis
TGAGATTTCTTGCAGGCTCTCGCCTTGCGCCATCACTGGCGTAATGTCCGTCATCTTGCCCATCGCCTCTGCTCCTCATCAGATTGAACCCGCTGATGAAGTTAACAGAGGCGTCAATCAATTTCATTCACGCTTGCTGCAAGGACACGCCGGTGAGTATGTCGTGGCGATTATTCGGCTTGTCGCCGCGGCCAGCGACAATGTGGCCCTTCTCGTTGAGCGCGGTTTGTTTGGTCACGTTGTTTGACGGACCATGCAAGTGATTCACGTCGCTGGCGATAAAATCACCGCGGAAATTGCGCCACGGCCCGTTGCCGATACGGTCACGCGCGTTCACCGTCTGCCCGCCATCCTTGGCCTGCGTGCTCAGATACGCGCGCCACGTTCTGGTGCTCCCCACGGCAGTTGCCAGATTTTGGCAATGCCGGTCCGCGCCCGCCAGCCCGCCAAGATCAGCGCCCTTGCCCAGACCAACGCTGGTGACGAAGAACGTCATATGATTGCCACCGCCGGTCAGGGTCGCGCACGCGGCAATGATCATCGCAACACCAGCCAGCGCGGCCGGCAACAGCCAATTCTTTATTCTGCGCATAATTTTTCTCCTTGATAGTTGTGAAACGGCATTCATTCGTTAGTCTATTGTGCGGCCAGTGACGCGCCGCGGAAAGCATACCAAAAATAGCGCGCCGCCGCCGCGATTACTTGCCGCGCGGGCGCCATTGCCTCAATTCGACCAGCGCGAAGAAATCCTCGGTGAGCCGGTGCATGAGATCCGGCTCCTCCAGATTCACCAGGTGCCCGGTGTCGGGAATAACCGAAAGCCGCACCGCCGGGCTGACCTGTTTCATGAACAAGCCCGAATCGATCGCGCCCGGGTCTTCGTCGCCCACGATCACGTGCGCGGGCACCTTCAACGCGCGCAGCGCTTTTTCCATGCTGAACAGCGAAACCCGCCGCGCCATCACGCGCCGCGTGATGTTGGCGCAGCCCTGCGCCGAATGCTGCAGGAAGCGCCGGCCGAAATCCTCGAAAGCGCGCGTGTTCTTGCGCTTCAGGCGCACGCGATTGTCCGCCTTGCGCAGCCCCGCCAGCACCACGGCCAGCCCGCGCTCTTCGTAGACACGCGCCCTTGTCTCGGCGTGTTTGATGAATTCAGCCTTGTTGCGCGGATCCCCGCCGCTGCCGATACCGATCATGGTGAGTGACAGCGCCATGCGCGGATAAGTGAGACCGAAATCCAGCGTCGTGCGCGAGCCCATCGAACAGCCGATGATGTGCGCCTTGCTCACTCGCAAGTGACGCATCACGGCGGCGACATCATCGACCGCGTGTTTGTGGGAATAGCGCGACAGTGCCTGCGGCACGTCCGACGGCGGATAGCCGCGCGCGTTGAACGCGATGCAACGGTAGCGGCGGCTGAAATGCTGAATCTGCTTTTCCCAACTCCACAGATCGCCTGAGAATTCGTGGGCGAATACAACGGGTGTTCCCGTGCCGGCCTCCTCGTAATACAGCCGCGCGCCGTCTGACTGGACATAGGGCATGTTGCGCTCCTTGGGTGAAAGACATGGCAAATATAACAGTTCGACGCGCTGAAAATCAGGCGTGCGCACATCGTCGGCTTTTCACTCGGCAGCAGCACCGTCGCGCAACTGTTGACGTTGCACCCCGAGCGTTTTCTGACCGCCGTGCAGGTCGCGGCCGCGGGGCGCTCGCCGAAGGAGGTCAACGATCCGCGCATCGAAGCCGAAGCCGCCGAAATCGCCAGGGACTGCATCAGCCGCGGCCGTGTAACGCGGCAGGCGCCGGAAGGCATGAAGCCCACTGAAGACGACATCCAGAAGCGCATCGCCGAATGCCGCGCCAATAAAAACTTCGATCCGCTGGCGGTCGCGGCATCGTTACGCGGCTATCGCGATCAGGCGGTAACCGCGGAACAAATGGCCGCAGTGAAAGTGCCGACGCTGGGCATCGTCGGCACGCTCGACCACACGCTCAAGGCCATGCAGCAACTGAAGGTGATACGCCCGAACATGAAGCTCGTGCTGGTCGAAGACGCGTCACACTCTGGCACGACTGGCATCGTCACGCGGCCGGAACTGGTTGCCGAGATACGCACGTTTATCGCGGAGCAGCGCAAGCCTGCGGCGGCGGGCTACTGACGACAATGCCGGTCAGCAATCGCCGCTGTTTACCCGTCGTTGCATGAGTTATCGTAACTTGTTGTTTTTATTAACTATTCAGGTTCGATGGCAGGAAAACATCCTTACCGCGGAGACGCAGAGTCGCAGAGGATAAGCAGAGAACTGCTTTCCTCTGCGGGGGTTCTCTGCGCCTTTGCGCCTCTGCGGTGGAGATTTTCAAAGCGGCTGAATAGATGCAGTTTTCGGCCCGGACGCAGTGCCGCGATCAGCCTGAACGCCGCAGCCGGTACTCGCAATCACTTGCGTGGTTTTCGACTCGTCCATTGATGTCGGTGGTGAGCTTTTTGCAAAACGCGCAACGGTAGGTGTACATCTTGCCTTCGACATGCTCTTGCGGATAGCTGATATCGAACGCTTCCTGATACGGTGCGCTCGCGTAATAGTTCCCTGCCGTGGCGTCGTTCTTGGTCATACGCATTGATCTCCTCAAAATTTCCCGCTATCGCGCGCAGCCTCAACGTTATTCCGGCTTCAAGCCCGCGTCGACGACCACCTTGGCCCAGCGCGCGGTTTCGTTGCGGATCAGCGTGCCAAATTCGGCCGGTGTTCCGGTTTTAACCTGCGCCCCCATCGCATCCATGCGGCTTTGCACACCCGCTTGCGCGGCGGCGCGATTGATCTCCGTGTTAAGCAGGCCGATCAAGGTCGCGGGTGTGCGCGCGGGCGCCACCACCCCCAGATAGCTGGTGACGGCGAAGCCGGGCAAGCCCGCCTCGGCAATCGTCGGAATCTCGGGTGCCGCCGGCAGGCGCGCGGGGCCGCTGATACCGAGCGCGCGCAAACGGCCGGAGCGCACATGCGCAAGACCCGCGGTGGGATCGCTGAACATCAATTGCAGTTGACCAGCCACCACATCGGTCGTCGCCGCGGCCGCGCCTTTGTAAGCGACGTGCACCAGCTTGATGCCCGCGGTGCGCGCGAAGAGTTCCATCCCCATGTGCGGCGAGCCGCCGATGCCGGGTGAGCCATAGTTGATCTTCGCCGGATTCGCCTTGGCGTAAGCGATGAGTTCAGAAACATTGTTGTAGGGCTGCGCGGGATGCGTGACCAGCAGCAGGGAAAAAGTGACGACCTGCCCCACCGGCGCGAAGTCGCGCAGTTGATCGTATGCCATGCTTTTGTAGAGGCTTTTGTTGATGGCCAGCACACCGATGGTGCCCATCATGATGGTGTAGCCATCGGGTTCGGATTTCGCCAGCAGTTCCGCGCCTATGTTGCCGTTGGCCCCCGCGCGCGGGTCGACCACGAACGTCTGCTTCCAGCGCTCGGACAATTTTTGCGAGATCACACGCGCCACGTTGTCGGCGGCGCCTCCGGCGGCGGTCGGCACGATCATGCGTACCGCGCGCGTGGGATAGCTCTCAACGGTTTGCGCGGCGGCTGACATACTCACCAGACATGCCGTCAACCCAAAGGCGATCCGGGTTTGCGGTTGTGTTGCAGTTCGCATCTTGAAGATCTCCCGCGTGTATGGATGCACGAGTACCGTGAATTGACAGTTCCTTCTGCTTGAATCTACCATGGGCCACAATTCTCTTCGATGATAATTTCGAGTTTCGTTGTATTGTTGTACTACAGACAGAATTCCAATTCAGGACACCAGCCATGACCGCCAACCTGCCCACTGCCGCGACTACAGGCGTTTCCGGTGTTCACGCCCTGATAAAACATTTTGTCGCGCGCGGCGTCAAGCACATGTACGGCGTGCCGGGCGGTGATTGCAGCATCGACATCATCGCCGAGGCCGAGGCGCAGGGCATCAAGTTCATCCTCACCCGCAGCGAGAACTCCGCGGCCATGATGGCGGCGGCTGCCTACCAGATCAACGGCAGCCTCGGCGTGGTGCTGACCACCCGCGGCCCCGGCCTGGCCAACGGTGTGAATGGTGTCGCGTGTGCAATGCTGGATCGCTGCGGCATCGTGTTGATCAGCGACGGCTATGAGAACGATCAGGCGTTTGTCAGTCATCAACGCTTCGATCAGCAACGCGTGCTGGAGCCTGTGGTCAAAGGGTCGTTGCGCATCGACGCCCCCACCTGCCTGCCTGCGCTCGGCCCCTTGCTCGATCTGGCGCTCGCACGGCCGGCAGGCCCTGTCTATCTCGAAGTCACCGGCAACGGCATGCGCGGAATCGCGCCCGACATGGCGTTGCCGATGCAAACCGCGCCCAGCGTGAAGCTTGCGCCGCATCAGCCGGCATTGATTGCCGCCGCGCACGATATCATGAAAGCGGCGAAGCGGCCGGTGATCATCGCCGGACTGCAAACGCGCGACAAAGGCGCCGCGGCCGGCTTGCGCGCGCTGGCCGCGCAATGGCAATGCCCGGTGCTTTCAACCTATATGGGCAAGGGCGCGTTGCCGGATGCCGACCCGTTGATGGTGGGCCATTTCATGGCGGGGGGCGCTGAAAACGAGACCATGAAGGCGGCGGATTTAATCGTCACGTACGGCATGGATCCGATCGAACTGCTACCCAAACCCTGGCCCTACGGCGGCGCGGTGATCAATATCAGCACGTACCCCTTTGATCGCAATCATTACTCGCCGGCCATCACGCTGATCGGCGAGTTGCTTGATGCCGCGAACCAACTCGCGGAGAACTTGCCGCGCAGCCCCTGGCAAGCCGATACGATAGCCGCATTGAAGCGCCACATGCGCACGCGCGCGACCGCCGATGCGGATGGCGCGATCACGCCAACCTACCTTGCCCAAACCGTTTGCAAATTGCTGCCGCCCAACGTGCGCATCACGGTCGATGCGGGCGCGCACATGTTGCCGACGCTGGCGTTCTTCGAGGCGAAAAATCCCTACGACGCGCTGCTCTCGCGCGGCTTGGCAACCATGGCCTATGGGCTGCCGAGCGGCATCGGTGCCGCGATTGCCGACCCGGCGCGGCCCGTTGTCACCTTCACCGGCGATGGCGGCCTGATGATGTGTACCGCGGAGCTAGCGACTGCCGTGCAGGCCGGATGCAAGCTGACGGTCATCGTATTCAACGATTCATCCATTGCCATGATCGGCGTCAAACAGAACCAGCGCGGCTTCGACCGCGTGGGCATGGATTACTCGCCGAGCGACTTTGCGAAAATAGCCGAGGGGTTTGGCTGCAAGAGCTTCACGGTGAAAGAACGTGCCGAGCTCGCGCCGACGTTCATCAAGGCGCTGGCATGCGAGGGGGTAACGGTGATCGACGTGCTCGTGGATCATGCCACTTATCAGCAGCAGGTTCGCTCGTTGCGCGGATAACTTTGAGTAAAACAATGACCCGCAATCAACAATTCCGCGCGCTGTTCAAAAACAACGAACCGTTCATCTGCATGGGCGCACACGACGCCATCACCGCGATGCTCGCCGAGCAGTGCGGCGCGCCTGCTGTTTTCGTCAGCGGCTTCGTTGCAGCCGGCATCGTGGCCGGATTACCCGACATCGGCTCGCTATCACAGACCGAAATGTTCGAGCACATCCGGCGCGTGTGCCGTGCGACGAATCTGCCCGTGTTCGCGGATGCCGACACCGGCTACGGTGGATTGCTGGACGCGCAACGCACGATCCAGTTGTGGGAGGAAGCCGGCGCGTCGTGCCTGCATCTTGAGGACCAAGTGCTTCCCAAACGCTGCGGCCATTTCGCCGGCAAGCAAGTGATCCCGAAGGAAGAAATGGTGCAGAAGCTGCGCGCGATGATCGCCGCGCGGCGTGATCCGGATTTTTTCATCGTGGCGCGCACCGATGCGGTCGCTGTCACGGGCCTGGACGACGCGATTGACCGTCTCGATGCCTACGCCAAGGCCGGCGCGGATGGCCTGTACGCCGACGCGCTCGAAAGCGAGGCGCAAATGAGTGAACTCACCAGCCGCCTCAAGCATCACGGCAAACCCATCCTGTTCAACATGGTGCGTTCAGGCAAAAGCCCGTTTCTGCCATTAAAGCGCGTGCACGAGCTCGGCTTCGCGTTCACGCTGCTGCCGGTGGAACCGATGCTCGCCATGCACAAGGCGGTGAAGGAAATGATGGAAACCTTCATGCGCGAAGGCTGTTCCTCAAACGCCATTGCCGGGCGCCTGACCACGTTCGAGGAATACAACCGTTTTGTCGGCCTCGACAAGGCGGTCGCACGGGAGCGTCTGTTTAGTTCCGGATAACAGACGCGCGCCGGATTTATAATTCGCCCCAGCATGGAGACGATCATGAATTCAAAAATCAGCAAGCCATTTTTGAAACTCGGCCCGGGCGCGCTGCTCGCCTTGCTGACGTCGATTGCCGCGGCTCAGGACTATCCGGTGAAACCGGTGCGGATCATTGTGCCGTTTCCGGCGGGCGGCTCCACTGATGTGCTGGCGCGGCTCACCGCGCAAAAGCTCAATGAAACGTACGGACAGAATTTCATCGTTGACAATCGTCCGGGCGCGACGGGCACCATCGCCGGCGCCGCCGTGGCGAAAAGCGCCGCGGACGGCTACACGCTGATCATGCATTCGAGCAGCAGTTACACGGCAGGGTTTCTTTATCGCAAACTGAGCTACGACGCCACGCGCGCATTCGCGCCGGTGATTCGATGTGCGATCAGCGGTTTATTCATGGTCTCCGGCGTTTCGCTGCCGGTCAGGAACGTGAAGGAGCTGGTGGCGCTTGCGCGCAATCGCCCCAACGAAGTGACCTATGCCACCGTGGGCAAGGGCAGCGCCGCGCATCTGTCCGCGGAAATGTTCAGCGCCGCCGCCGGCATCAAGACCGTCACCGTGGATTACAAGGGCGCAGCGCCCGCGTTGCTTGCGCTGGCCTCGGGCGAAGTCGGCTTTACCGTGCTCAACATTCTGGATCCGCAGCCGTTCGTGAAGCAGGGCAAGCTGCGCGCGCTGGCGGTCACCAGCGCCAAGCGCTCGCCGGCTATACCCGATGTGCCCACTCTGATGGAGTCGGGCATCAACGTAGAGGCAAATTTGTGGACGGGACTGTTCGCGACGGGAGGCACGCCCGCGCCCGTCGTCACTAAACTCAACACGGATATCACGCGCTTCATCAGCGAGCCGCAAACAATGTCGTGGCTGGTGAACAACCTGGGCGGCGAGTTTTCTCCGCACACGCCGGAGCAGTACGCTGAATTTCTGACGGGCGATATCGCGCGCTGGCAAAAAATCATCAAACAGATCGGTCTGCAGCTCGACTGACCAGATTCAGTGCGTCAAGTCTTGCACCATTTCACCAATTCAAAGCGTTTGCTCTTGCCCACGCGAAAAACGCTGAAGTCGCGCACATCAACCGTCAACAACGATGTGCAGCCGGTTTCCTGCGCGAACCAGACAACAGCGGCATCGGTAAAATCCGGGTCCAGCGCGGCATAGCGCTCGATTATTTTGCCCACATCAGCATAGGCGGCCACGGGCAAGTCGAGCACCTCACACGGCGGCTGGCTCGCCCAATCGAACAAGCGCGCCTTGCCTGCGGACGACAGGAAGTAACAGGTCTCGGTCACCACGGGTGCGGGCACCAGCAGTTTTCCAGCGTAATCGTCCAGGAATTCCCGCGCCGCGCGATGCCGCGGATCGCGCGCGATACCGAGCGCAACCAGAAAGCCGGTATCAACCAATACGCGATTCAACGCGTGCGGCGTCCAAAGCGCGCGCGCAACGCGGCCTTCACGTTTCCGGACACGTCGGAACCATCGCCCGCGTCACCGCCGATGAACGGATGGCGGCCTTGGCTCGTGCCGTCCGCCTCGGCGGACGACGAACGCAACAACTCCTCAAGCGCATGCTTCACGGCCTCGCTCTTGGTGAGCCGGCGCTTGACGCAATACTCGGCGAGTTCTTGTTCCACGCGATCGGGCAGGCGAACGGTGAGCGTCATGGCGGCCTCTGGATGTAATACGAAATTTAGTATATTGTATTACAAACCACGCTTGTTTGGAGCATGCTTCGCGAAAAGTTTGTTCGGGCTGGCGTAAGGCATGGCGTGCACGCGTAAACAGCGGTTAAAATAATATCAATAAAAACAATGAGTTATGTCTGTTTCGCCTGTGCTAAAGTTAGCTGCTGTGTTTTAATCGCATCAAATATCTCCCGCACGGCTGACTTAACCCTAATTGCCATGACTCCAACCAATTCCACCCAGTCACGCCGACCAGCGCTTGCGGGGCTGCGTGTGCTTGACCTCGCGCGCGTACTCGCTGGACCGACTTGCGCGCAGACGCTCGCCGACCTTGGCGCCGATGTGGTGAAGATCGAACGCCCCGGCATCGGTGACGACACTCGACCATGGGGGCCGCCATGGCTGCCCGACGCGCACGGCGAGCCCACGCGCGATTCGACCTACTTCAGCAGCGCCAATCGCAACAAGCGCTCGATCGCGATTGATCTCGCCAATGACGCGGGCGCGGCGCTGGTGCGCCGGCTTGCGCGCGAGGCCGACGTGCTGATCGAGAATTACAAAGTTGGCGATCTCGCACGGCGCGGGCTCGACTACGCAACGCTGTCCGCGTTGAATCCGCGGCTGGTGTATTGCTCGATCACCGGCTTCGGCCAGACCGGGCCGCTGCGCGAGCGGCCGGGCTACGACTATATCTTTCAGGGCGTGGGCGGGTTGATGAGCGTAACCGGGCATCCGGACGGAGCGCCCGGCGGCGGGCCGATGAAAATCGGCGCTTCCATCGTCGATCTCTCGACCGGGCTTTATGCGGGCATCGCCATACTCGCGGCGCTGCGCGAACGCGACGCGAGCGGGCTGGGTCAGTACATCGACATGGCGCTGTTCGATACCGTGGCAGCGCTCAGCATGCACCAGGCGGCGGGCTACTTTCAGACCGGCAAGGTGCCCACGCGCCAGGGCACATCATCCGGCGGCATCATGATGCCTTACGAGACCTTCAAGTGCGCCGACGGGCACTTGATCGTCGCGTGCGGCAACAACACGCAATGGCAGTCGTTATGCAAGGCGCTGGGGCGCGGCGACCTCGCGCGCGATGAGCGGCTTGCCACGCCCTCGTCGCGCCAGATCAACCGCGATTACGCGCTCACCGAACTGCGCCGCTCTTTTGCACAAGGCAAGGTCGAAGACGTAGCCGCGAAACTCGACGCCGGCGGCGTGCCCAACGGCCCCATCAACGACATGAAACAGGTATTCGAGATGGAGCAGGCGCGCGAGCGCGGCCTCAAGGTCGAGCTCACGCGCAGCGACGGCACCAAGGTCGCCGCTGTCGGCAACCCGATTCGCCTGAGCGCAACCCCGGTTGAATACCGCACCGCCGCGCCCCGGCTTGGAGAACATGCCGTTGCCGTATTGACGGATTGGCTCGGCGCGGAAACTGAAGAAATCGATGCGTTGCGCGCGGCAGGGGCGCTGGCGTGATCGCCCCGCGCCAGATTCGTTGAACGCGCATCACGGTACTATTCATCGGCGAGAAGCTGGTGCAATAATGCAGCCCCGCAATCGGCGCAACGCCCGTACCAAGATCAAAGGAATAATTACGATGAAGCTTTTCGCAGGTATCACCGCATTGGCCGCACTCACGTGCAGCCTCACCGTCCACGCCCAGCAAAACTACCCCACCCGCCCGCTGCGCGTGGTGGTATTTCTGCCGCCCGGCGGCGCGGCGGATGTACTGGCGCGCGTGATGGGACAGAAACTCGGCGACGTGCTCGGGCAGACCGTGGTGATCGACAACCGTCCCGGCTCGGGCGGCGTGATCGGCACTAACGTTGTCGCCAAGGCCGCGCCCGACGGTTACACGTTGCTGCATAGCGGCATCACCACGCACGGCATCGGCCCGCACATCTATACCAACCTGCCGTACGATCCGGTCAAGGATTTCACGCCCATCATCCTCGCCGCGACCATGCCGGTGTTCTTGATGTCCCACACGCAGGTACCGGTGAAAACAGTAAGCGACGTCGTGGCGCTTGCCAAGGCCAAGCCCAATACAGTCAGTTGGGGTTCGCCCGGCACCGGCAGCGCACCGCACATGGTCGGCGAGTTGTTCAAGATCGTCACCGCCATACCGAGCCAGCACATACCGTACAAAGGCAGCGGCACCGGCGCGCCCGCGCTCGCGGCGGGAGAAATACCGATCTTCTTCGATGCGGTCGCGGGCCATCAGGCCTTCATCAGATCGGGCCGCGTGCGCGCGCTCGCCGTCACCAGCGCCGCGCGCGTATCGGCATATCCCGATGTCCCCACCATGAAAGAAGCCGGATTCGCCCGCATCGACGGGCTGGTGTGGTATGGCCTGCAAGCGCCCGCCGGCACGCCGAAACACATCATCGCCAAGCTCAACACCGAATCAAACCGCGTGCTCGCGATGCAGGAAGTGAAAGACAAACTGACCGCGGTAAGCATCGAAGCGGCAGGCGGCACGCCCGAGGAATTCAGCAAGTTTATCCGCGCCGAACTCGACAGGTGGGGGCCGGTGGTGAAGGCGGCTGGAGTGAAGGTGAACTAATGGAGTATCAACTATGACCACCGCCGGAACCGTCCAGTCTCTCAACGTCAACGAGCTGGTCAAGTATTCGCACGAGGCGCGCACCAATCAGCCTTTGCTGGTATCTAAGGATTTCGTCACGCGCATGAATTGCTACGAGCCGGGACAGGTGACGCCGTTTCATGTGCATCCTAACGACGACGAAGTGATTTTCTGCGTCGAAGGGCGCGGTGCGATTACGTTTGCGGATCGTGCCAAGGTGCCGATGGCGCCGGGCAGTCTGGTGAGCCTGCCCGCGGGCCTGCCGCACGGCATAGAGGCCGCCAAGGACAGCCGCATGGTCGTGATTTACACCACCAACGCGGGTTACACCAGCGAGCGGCCCAAACACATCGCCGCCGAGGCGGGCATACCGCTGCCGGGCGAGCAGCGTTGACAAAAATAATCAATAAAAACAATAACTTATATTACACTCGCACATGACGCCAAACGCCACCGGTCGATGCTTCATGCTCCTCTGCGTGTTCATCACGCATGCGGCCCCGGCCCTGGCGCAGCAGAATTATCCGAACAGGCCGATACGCTTCATCGTGCCCAACGCGCCCGGCGGCGCGACCAGCATCGTCGCGCGCTTGGTCGGCGACAAGCTCACTCATGCCTGGGGCCAGCAGGTCATCATCGACAATCGCCCCGGCGGCAATAACATCGTGGCCGGGGAAACGCTGTTGCGCGCCTTGCCCGATGGTTATTCGATGCAACTGGTGACCGCGGCGCATGTCATCAATCCGACGGCGCACCCGAATCCGCTCTACCGGGAGTTTCTCGAATTTCCGCCGGTTGCCACGCTGGTGAGCACCGACTACATCCTGGCGGTGAATGCCTCCGTGCAGGCGAACAATCTCAAGGAATTCGTGGCGCTCGCCAAGGCGAAACCCGGCCAGTTGAACGCCGCGGTCTCCAATGTCGGCGGCATTCAGCATCTTGCGCTCGAATTTTTCAACGTGCTGGCCGGCGTGAAGCTGACCGCCGTGCCATATCGCGGCGGCGGGCCGGGCATGACCGATCTGATCGGCGGCCAGGTGCAGCTTGCGTTCAACAACACGCTGAATTTTCTGCCGCATCTGAAGACCGGCAAGATCAAGGCCATCGGTGTCGGCGGCGAATCGCGGCTTGCGGTACTGCCGCAACTGCCGACGTTCGCCGAGCAGGGGCTGCCCGGCTACAACGTGAAGAACTGGTTCGGCGTGGTGGTGCCGGCGCGCACGCCCAAGCCCATCATCGACAAACTCGCCGGTGAAATCGTCAAGATACAGGCGCTGCCCGACTTCAAGGAAAAGCTCGCCCTGCAGGGGGTGGAGCCTTTCGTCAACGGGCCGGACAAATTCGCCGCGCTCATCAAAACAGACCTCGCTGCGTTCGCCAAGGTGATCAAGGCGGCAAACATCAAGCTCGAAAATTGAAACACTCAGGACAGGACACACCGTGATGAATAGCCAACTGGAAGAAGCCCTCAACGTCCACGACCTGCGCGCAATGGCGAAAAAGCGCCTGCCGAAGTGGATGTTCGAATTCATCGATCGTGGCACCGAAGACGAAGTGGCGTTGCGCAATAATCGCGCGGCGTTCGAGCGCATCAAGTTAAAGACGCAGGTACTGGTCGATGTGTCCAAGCGCAATCAAGAGATTACGCTGTTCGGCAAGAAGCACGGCATGCCCATGGGCATCGCGCCCACCGGCCCGGCGGGCATGCTGTGGTTCAAGGGCGAGCTAGAACTCGCGCGCGCGGCCAAGGCCGCCAACATTCCGTTCACGCTCGCCACCGGCTCGCAGACCAGCATGGAAGAGGTGGCCAAATTGGTGGGTGGCACGTTGTGGTTTCAACTCTACATGTGGTCGGACGTGCGCATGTCGCATGTGCTGGTGGAGCGCGCCAAGAACGCCGGCTTCGAGGCGCTGGTGGTCACGGTGGATGGCCCCGTGGGCACCAATCGCGAATACAACATCCGCAATGGCTACTCGGTGCCGTTTCGTTACAACAGCAAAAACACCAGCGCGGTGCTGGCACGGCCGGGGTGGCTATTTGGCGTACTGCTGAAGTACTGGATGAACGGCGGCATGCCCACGCGCGCCAACTACCCGGAAGGCATGACGGAAAAATTCACCCACGTCTCCACCGCCGAACGCAAGACCAAGAACGATTCACTGTCGTGGCAAAATCTCGACGAACTGCGCGCGATGTGGCCTGGCAAGCTGCTGGTGAAAGGCATACTCACGCCGCGCGACGCCGAGCGCGCGATCGCGCACGGTGCGGACGGCGTCATCGTCTCCAATCACGGCGGGCGCAATTTTGACAGCTCGATGGCGCCCATCGAAGCGCTGCCGTCGATTGTTGACGCGGTGGGCAATCGCACCACGGTCATCGTCGACAGCGGTTTTCGCCGCGGCAGCGATGTGGTGAAGGCGCTTGCCATCGGCGCCAAGCTGGTGATGGTGGGGCGCGCGACGCTGTGGGGCACCACCGTCGGCGGCGAGGCGGGTGCTGCGCGCGCGATCAACTTCTATCGCGAGGAAATCAGCCGCACCATGGCCTACCTCGGCTGCTGCACCGTGCCGGAACTGAACCGCGAATTTCTGGAGTTTGTGCCGACCCCTCATGTGCCGCTGACGGTTTAATGGCGGGCGCCGGTACCAACATTGCATTCCCCACCACATTGGGCGGAGAATGAAGACAAGTATTCAACGCGAGGGAGAGCCAGCCATGCCGTTACAAGCCGTACGGGAAGCAGCAACGCCACAAAACGAGGTAGCCGGGGCAGTCGAAGTCGTGCCGATGGCGATACACATCGGAGCGGAAATACGCGGTGTCGATCTTTCGCGGCAGCTGCCGCCGGCGCAGGTGAGCGCGGTGCGCGCCGCGCTGCTGCGCTGGAAGGTGGTGTTCTTTCGCGGTCAGAATCTCGATCACCGCGCGCACATCGCCGCCGCGCGCCACTTCGGCGACACCACCGCCGGGCATGTGGTCTACGGCAGTGACGGCGAGTTTCCGCAGATTTATTCCGTGGCCAAGAATCGCAAGGCCAATCGTTTTCAGGGGCAGGTGTTGTTCCGCCCGTGGTCGGGCTGGCACACCGACATCACGGCGGCGATCAATCCGCCCGCCGCCTCCATGCTGCGCGGCGATGTGGTGCCGCCCTATGGCGGCGACACACTGTTCACCAATCTGGTTGCCGCCTACAACGCGCTGTCGCCGGTGATGCAAAAATTCGCCGATGGATTGCGCGGCGTGCATCGCTTCGCGCCGCCGCCGGGCGTGGATCAAACGCCGGAGTATCAGGAGCTGATGCGCAAGCGCACACTGGTGAGCGAGCATCCAATCGTGAGGGTGCATCCGGAAACCGGCGAGCGCGCGCTCTACGTGAGTCCGTCCTTCCTCAAATCCATCGTCGGCGTGTCGGCGCGCGAGAGCCAGGTGCTGCTGGAGTTTTTGTGGGAACACATCGTGCGCCCTGAATTCACCGTGCGCTTTCGCTGGGAGCCGGGCAGCGTCGCGTTCTGGGACAACCGCGCCACCGCGCACCTGGCGCCACGGGATATTTTCGATTCGGATTTCGACCGCCAGTTCTATCGCGTGACCCTGGTGGGTGATGTGCCCGCCGGCGTGGACGGCAAGTTGTCGACGGCGGTCGAAGGCAGCCCGATCACGGCGTTATAGCATCCGCCGCGCGGCGGCGTTCGCTTGCGATTCCGCGTTTTCTTGAACCCAACCCACAGGGGGGGAGCATGAAAGTCTGTCGCACACTGTTCGCACTGCTGTTATTGATCTCCAGCGGCGCCGTATGGCCGCAGGCCTGGGCGCCGCAACGCACCGTTGAAATCGTCGTCAGCTTCGCGCCGGGCGGCGGCGTTGACCGCACGGCGCGCGCGCTCGAACGCATACTCACCGCCAACAAGCTGGTGAACACCAGCGTTGCGGTGGTCAACAAGCCCGGCGGCAACACCAACATCGCCTACACCTATGTCAGCCAGCGCGCCGCGGACGCGCATACGCTGATGGTGTTCGGGCAGACGATCATGACCAATCACATCACCGGTGCCAGCGTGCTCAACTACAGCGACTTCACGCCCATCGCATCGCTGTTCAACGAGTACCATGTGTATGTGGTCAGCGCCAGCACGCCGGTCAGAACCGGCGCTGATTTGATTCAGCGCCTGAAAAACGACACGCGGCTGGTGAGTACCGGCGTGTCCGCCATCGGCAGCCCCGGCCACATCTCGACCGCGCTGCTCAACAAGTTGATCGGCGGCAACGCCAAGGAACTGAAGATCATCGCCTTCAAAGGGTCAGCCGAGGCATTGACCAACGTGCTTGGCGGCCACATCGAACTCACACCCGCGCCGGCCAGCCTCGCGGCCCCGCACATCAATTCCGCGCAAATGCGCGCGGTGGCCGTGGCCGCGCCCAAACGGCTCAGTGGCGCGTTCGCCGCGATCCCGACATGGAGGGAGCAAGGTGTTGATCTTGTGTATGGCCCGTGGCGCGCGATACTCGCGCCCAGGGGCATCAGCGCCGCGCAGATCGCCTATTGGGAAAACGCGCTGCGCAAGGTGGCCGACACCGCCGAATGGAAAAGCGACGTGGAAAAAATCCTCGCGGTTGATGACTTCGTGATTGGCGCGCAGTTGCGCAAGGATCTCGAAAAAGAGTACGCCGACACCAAGGCGGTGTTGAGTGAATTGGGAATGGCGAGGCAGTAGCCTCCTCGTGCGCGCATCGAGGGCGCGTCGCCCGCGGCCAGGTTTTCAACATCGTGATACAGGCGGGACACCCTCGTGCTCGACAAAGACATCAAACCCAGCACCATCGTCAAAAATCTCGATCAGTACGTGATCGGCCAGGACGCGGCCAAGAAGGTGCTTGCAGTCGCGGTGTACTCGCACTACCGCAAGATCGACAAAGCGCGCAAGGACGCGGTTGATCTGATCAAGAGCAATGTGCTGCTCATCGGCCCCACCGGCACCGGCAAAACTCTGCTGTGCGAGACGCTATCGCGCGTGCTGGGCGTGCCGTTCGTCACCGCCGACGCCATGTCGCTGGCGCAAACCCGCTACGTCAACGACGAGATCGAGGCCATTTTGCAGCGGCTGATCGACAAGGCCGAAGGCAAGCTCGACCGCGCCGAGATGGGCATCGTGTTTATCGATGAAATCGACAAGCTGAAAACCAGGAGTGGCGCCGCAGGCAGTACATCGGGCGAAAGCGTGCAGCACGCCTTGCTGAAAATCATGGAAGGTTCGCAGGTGAAGCTCTCCGGCGGACAATACATTGACACCACCCGCCTGCTGTTCATCTGCGGCGGCGCATTTGTCGGCCTGGAGGAAATCATGGCCAGCGCCCGCACCTACGGTTTCATTTCAACTTCGCAAAGTGACGACAAGACCATCCTTGAGCGGCTCAATAGCCGGGTGAAGCCGACTGATCTGGTGCAGTTTGGATTGATTCCCGAATTCACCGGGCGGCTGCCCGTCATCGCGCGGTTTCATGATCTCACCAGGGACATGCTGGTGCGCATACTGGTTGAGCCGAAGAACAGCATTCTCAACCAGTACCTGGAGATTTTTCGCAACGAAGGTGTTGAACTCGCCGTGGCGCGCAAGGTGTTCGAGCAAATCGCCGATCTTGCCATCGAATACAAGGCCGGCGCGCGCAGCCTGCGCGGCATATTCGAGGAGTTGGTAACGCCCGTGCTCTACACGGTGCCGGACGATCCGGCCATACGCCGCGTTGAAATCGAATCGCTGTTCACCGAGCCACGCTACGTGCGGCAGGTGTAAGCCGTCCTGGTCGTCGCAGGCTGCAACCGCACAAACAGTAAAACATGACCAACACCACCATCCAATTACTGAGCGCGGGTTCCATCGAGCCGGGGCTGGTCGCCGCCGTCGACGCGTATAACGCACGCGGCGCCGCGCAAGCCCATATCACCTGGGCCACCACGCCGGCCATACGCGCGTGCATCGCGGGTGGCGAGGTTTTCGACATCGTGATTGCATCCGGCGCGGCGCTGGATGAATTTTCGCAACAGCGCAAGGTTGCAGGGGAAAAGCGCGTACCGGTCGGCCGCGTGGGCATAGCCGTGTTTGCACGCAACGATGTCAATGTGCCCGACGTGTCGAGCGTGGAGGCGCTGAAACTTGCCGTGCTGCAAGCCGAATCGTTGGTTTTCAACCGCGCGTCCAGCGGGCTATACGTTGAAGCGCTCGTGAAAAAGCTGGGACTGTTTGAGCGCATACAGCACAAAACCAAACGCTTCGATAACGGCCCGACGATGATGGCGCACCTGATGAACGGCAAGGGCCACGAGATCGCATTCGGCGCGATCATCGAAATTCTGATGTTCCGCGATCAGGGGTTGAAGCTCGCCGCGCCGCTGCCGCCCGAGGTGCAATACTTTACATCGTATGCGGCAGCGCCGATGATCGCGGCGCCTGACTCGGCTGGCGCGCAATCGTTCCTGGATTACCTCGCCTCGTCACAGGTGAAAGCGCTGTTTGCCGCTCATGGCATCGAGTAGCGTCTGTCGCCCTTGTTGCACGCCGGGTTGCCGGCATTTGCGCGCGGCTCTACGGCGTCTGCGGCGGGATCTTGGCGTCCTTGATTACCTTGGCCCACTTGCGAATTTCGGCGGCAAGAAATTTCTCAAACTCCTCCGGCGTGCTGCCCACGGGCTGAGCGCCTTCGCTCGATAGCCGGCTACGCACCGCGGGCACGCGCAGCGCGCCCGCCACGTCCGCCTGCACCTTGGCAAGAATCGCCGCGGGCGTGCCCGCCGGCGCGAGCAGCGCATACCAGCCGGTGACATCAAATCCGGGGAAGCCGGATTCGGCGAGCGCCGGCAGATCGGGCCGCAATTGCGAACGCTGCGCGCTGGAGACGGCAAGCACGCGCAGCCGCCCGCTGTTGATGTGCGCGTTCGCCGCGATAAAATTGTTGAACATCGCCTGCACCTGCCCGGCGATGAGATCCACGTTCGCAGGCCCCGCGCCCTTGTACGGCACGTGAACCAGATCAATCTTCGCCATGCTATTGAAAAGCTCGAAACCCAGATGCGGGCCGCTGCCGTTGCCCGACGAGGCATAACTTAACTGCCCCGGTCGCGCCCGCGCGAGCGTGATCAACTCGCGCACGGTTTTCGCGGGCAGGGACGGATGAATGGTGAGTATGAACGGATACTGCGCCATCAGCGACACCGGCGCGAAGTGGGCCACCGTGTCGTAGGGCAACTGGCGATACAGCGACAGGTTGATGGCATGGATCGCGATGGCGACCAGCAACGTGTGGCCATCCGGCTTGGATTTCGCGCCGAAGTCGGTGGCGATAATGCCGTTGGCGCCCGGCCGGTTATCCACGATCACCGGCTGGCCCCACGTCTCGGTGAGTTTTTGCGCGAGCGTGCGCGCGACCAGATCAGTGCCGCCGCCGGGCGGAGACGGGATAACGATGCGCACGGCGCGGTTTGGATAGCCCGCCTGCGCCGCGGATTCGTTTGCCATCATGCCGATGGCCGCGCCCAGCACTGTGCAAGCGAGTACGCGCGAAGCGCTCACTTAAGCCTCATGGCACGCAATGCCGTCATGGCTTGCGATAAAGTGCAGCAGATGCGAGGCACAAGCCGCGCGATGGGTGTAATGAACCATGTGATAACTCGTCGGCAAATGCACGATGCGCAAGTCACGCACGTTCTCGCGCAGCAACTTTTCCTGCTCCGCGCTGGTGATCTCGCCGGCGGTGGGATACAAGCCCAGCACCGGCGCCTTGATGCGCGGCAAAAAGTCCGCGGCGCTGGCGCTGTTGACGAGCTTTGCAAAGGCCAGTTGCACGTCGGGGCGGCCTCTCGCGTATTCGGCGCTGTACCAATCGACCAGTCCGGGGTCGGCATCCGGCGGAAAACGCGTGCTCGCGTTGGTGGCCTTGAGCCACGCCTCGCGCCCCATCGCCTGCATCGCGGCAATGCGCGAGGCATGCCCCATCGAATACGTTTCCTTCGCCTTGTCGTTGATATACACCGGTGTCGACACCAGCGTCAGCGTGCGCACGCGCTCCGGGTGCATCGCGCTGAACGCAAGGCCCATGATGCCGCCCATCGACTCACCGCAAAAGTGCACCGACTTTGCGCCAATCGCATCGCATATCGCGGCCAGATCATCCACCAGCGCCTCGACCGTGACGCCGTGCTCCAAGTCGAAATCGGCGGAGGACTCGCCAAGCCCGCGCGCGTCCGGGCGCACCACTTTGTAGAAGCGGCTGAGATAGGGCACCCAGCTATACCAGAAGCACGACGAGCGGCCGTTGCCATGCTGCAACAGCAGATACGGCGCGTCTTTCCACGGGTCGGTATGGTCGTCGATGACGTAATGCAGTTGCGGTTTACCCGCTCGTTTCAGATCAGCCATGCGCGCGGCCCCCGATTTGTTCGTGTGTTGTCGCGGCAAGTATAGCGGAGAGGCATCGGCGTAAAATGATCGCCGCGCAAGAGAGACGGGCCGCGTTTTGTTTCTGCTTTTGAATTCAAGTTCACCGCGGCACGATGGCTACACTGGGGATCAATGGTGTTCCGATGCCGCGGATGTTCATATATTCCGAACGCAACATAAGTATTTGTTTTTATTAAGTTATTTGAAAATAAGCATCTTCACCTAAAGTGCCTGACATAATGAAACGCATGCGGAGACCACTATGCCCTTCCTGAAATCACACAACGAAAACGCCGGCCCCGCCGATGTGTTCAACGCCTATCCTGAGATTTACCGCCACTGGGCGCAGATGGGCGAGGCGCTGATCAACGGGCCGTCGCCGCTGACACCGGGCGAGCGCGAGATGATTCAAGGCTTCGTCGCCGGGCTGATCAATTGCAAGTTCGCCTACGTCGCGCACAGCGCGGCCGCGGTTGCACGCGGCATCGAACCGGGCGTGGTCGAGAAACTAGTGGCGGATGTCGCCACGGCGCCCGTGAGTGCGAAGTTAAAGCCGCTGCTGGCGCTGGTACGCAAACTTGCGCTCACGCCCACCGAAGTGTCGCAGAGCGACGCCGACGCCGTGTTCGCCGCCGGCTGGGACGAGCAGGCCTACCACGGCGCGGTGGCCGTCACTGCGCGCATGACCTTCATGTCCAAGATCATCCACGGTCACGGCTTCATACCGATGAGCGCCGAACGCGCCAAGGCCAACGCAGAACATCGCGCGAAGGCGGGATATGTGGGGCTTTATCCGAAGCTCGGAAAAAAATAACGCACTGAGTCTGGAGCACAACATTGTCTAACGGCAACGTATTCGACGGCATCAGGGTGATCGCCGTGGCGCGCCAGATCGCAGCACCCTTTGCGACGTATCAACTCGCCATGCACGGCGCGGAGGTGCTGACCATCGACAACCCCAAGGAAGTCGACAGCATGCGGCTGGTCGCGGGCGCGGGCGGCGGGCTGCACACGCATGCGATGAGTCACAGTTTTCTGGCGCAGGCGGCCAACAAAAAATCGATGCAGCTCGACATCAGCGTGGCCAAGGGGCAGGAGATCTTTCGTCAGCTAGCCGCGCAATCCGATGTCATCGTCGAAAACCTTGTCGCGGGCAACATGGCGCGCTACGGGCTGGGCTACGATGACCTGAAGAAGGTCAATCCAAAAATCATTTACTGCTCGGTCACCGGCTACGGCCAGACCGGCCCCAACGCGCGGCGCGCGGCCATCGACGGCGCGGTGCAGGCCGCCAGCGGGCTGATGAGCCTGTCGGGCACGCGCGAAACCGGGCCGATGAAAGTCGGCTTTCTGATGGCGGACTATGCAACCGGCTACGCCGCGGCGCTGGGTATCGTCAGCGCCCTCTACCATCGCGCGTTGACCGGCGAAGGCCAGTACATCGACTGCGCGATGCTCGACACCGCAATCACCATGGCCGGCGCCGATGTGTGCGAAGCCGCCACCACCGGCAAATACCGGCAACTGCGGGGCAACGGCGACGGTCGCTACATCTCCAATATTTTCAAATGCAAAGAGGGCACGCTGTCGGTGGCCGCCACCACCGAATCGCGCCGCGCGCGCTTCTGGCAGGCGATTGGCCGTACCGACATACCGCTCGATCCAAGGTTTTGCAACCTCGAGGCGGTCGGCAAACATTACCCCGCGTTTTGCGAGGAAATCGAAAAAACACTACAGCAGAAAACAGCACTCGAATGGGAAGAAATCGTCTCCGATGCCGGCGTGGCCGCGATGGCCGTGCGCGATTTGTATCAGGCCATCGACAACCCGCAAATCCAGCATCGCGGCCTCATGCACCGCTTCCCATTCGACGCCGAGCTAGGCTATGCAATCACCGTGCCCAAGGCCCCGTATCAACTCTCAAAAACCGGCGCACGCATCCACGCCCCGCCCCCGCGTGTGGGGCAACATACCGATGAGATACTGCGACGGCTTGGCTTTGGCGACAGCGACATTGCTGAACTGCGGAAATCTGGCGTGGTTGAGGGGCGGCCTGTGGCTGAATTGCTGGCGCGGCAGAACAAAGGCTGATGCGGCGCAGCCTGCCTGGCCGTCATTAACGCGCAAACGTCTAAAATAGCGAACAAACTATTTTCCCAGCCCGGTGCTTCGGCGCAACCCGGTGCGCCTTTCTCTGTAAGGTGGCGAGCATGAACAGGTTTCAGCGCACATTGTGGTCAGGCACATTGTCAGTGGCAGCGAGCCTGATCGGCTTCGCGCACACAGCGGTTGCGCAGACGTATCCGAACAAACCGATCCGCATCGTCGTGCCTGCCGGCGCCGGCGGCATTACGGATCTTCTTGCCCGCATCGTTGCGCAAAAGCTGGGCGAGAATCTTGGCCAGCAAGTGCTGGTGGACAACCGTGTCGGCGCGAGCGGCATCGTCGGCACTGAAATCGTCGCCAAGTCCGCGCCGGACGGCTACATGCTGCTGATGGTGTATCCGTCGCATCCGGCTAACCCCAGCCTGTTCGCGAAGATGCCTTACGATACAGTTAACGACTTTTCGCCGATCACCATGGTGAGCGGCGTGCGGCTGGTGCTCACCGTCACCCATGCGCTGCCGGCGAAATCGGTGAAGGAACTCATCGCACTGGCGAAAAGCCAGCCGGGCACTCTCAATTACGGTTCAACCGGTAAAGGCAGCCTGGGCCATCTGGCGGCGGAGTTGTTCCGTTCCATGAGCGGAGCGCAGATCACGCACGTGCCGTACAAGGGCGCGCCGCAAGTGATTACGGCGCTGATCTCCGGCGAAGTCGGCATGTTCTTCGACCCGCCGATTACCGCGGTGCCCCAAGTCAAGGCAGGCAAGACGCGCGCACTCGGCGTGTCGACGAAAACGCGCCTGGCGGTGCTGCCCGAAGTGCCTACCATCCACGAAGCGGGAGTGCCGGGCTTCGAAGTGATCGGATGGAACGGCATCCTCGCGCCGGCCAACACACCACGGCCCATCATCGACAGGCTGCACGCCGAGATCGTCAAGGTACTGCGCACGCCGGATGTTGTCGAACGCTTCACGCAGAACGGCGCCGACATCATCGCCAATACGCCGGCGGAATTCGCCGCCATCGTCAAAGCCGATGTGGCGAAATGGGCGAAGGTGATACAAAGCGCCGGCATCCGGCCCGAATAGATACCGGCAAATATCCCAAGGAGAACTACCAATGCCCACAGCCCGCATAGCCTCCGATCTGGAGATGTACTACCAGATCGACGATTTCACCGACCCGTGGACCGCGCCGGAAACCGTGGTGCTGCTGCACGGAAACTCCGAGAACGGCGATGTGTGGTACGGCTGGATTCCGCACCTCGCCCGCCGCTATCGCGTGGTGCGGCCCGACATGCGCGGATTCGGCCGCTCAACGCCGATGCCGCGCGACTATCCATGGTCGCTCGACGGCATCATCGACGATTACGTCAAGCTGCTATCAGGCCTCGGCGTCAAAACCTTTCATCTCGTCGGCGCCAAGATCGGCGCTACCATCTCGCTGCGCTTTGCGGCGCGCCATCCGCAGATGGTGCGCACACTGACGGTCGCAGGCGGGCTCGCGTCAGGTCAGGACGCGCTAGGCGACCGCGCGCAATCGTGGTTCGAACATCTCGAACAAAAAGGCGTCGAGAGTTGGGCGCGGTGGACCATGCCCGGACGGCTGGGATCAAAGTTCCCTGCGGCGGGGGCTGAGTGGTGGGCGCAGCTCATGGGCAAAACGCCGCTGTCGAGCCAGCTTGGCTTCATCCCGATGGTGCCCGGCATCGATCTGGCCGCGGATATGCCGCGCATACAGTGCCCCACGCTGGTCATCGCCTCGCAAGGCGCCGGACTCGCTTCGGTCGCGGATACGCGCGCATGGCAGGAGCAGATACCGCGTTCGGAACTGCTGCCGATCGCCGGCGATTCGTATCATGTGGCGGCAACGGAACCGGATCGCTGCGCGCTCGCGACCTATGATTTTATCCGGCGAACTGGCGGGGCACGCGCAAATGGGATCCGATGAAAATGGAGCAGGTGTAACAATTGGTAAAGGATCGTACGATAATAAAAGACCTGACCGTGTGCCACTGCCCGACGCTCGTCAGGCGCGGGTCCGCGTGTTAGGCGCGCGCTTCCTGCTCAGCGCGGTCAAAATCAATCTCGATCTTGGCGTCGTTGATATCGTAGAAGAACAATTGCCACGTCCCGTAGTCGGGCAGGCGGCGCAGGTCGTACTCGATGCCGCGTGACTTCAGCTTCTCGATCATCCCGGGGAGGTCATTGCCGGTAAACGCCATGTGATCGATCACGCCCTTGACGAGCACATCCTTCTGTTTGCCGCCGATAATGTGCAGGATCGGATCGCTGCCGCCGCGCGCGTAGAGCCACGCGCCCGGAAACTTGAACGGCGGACGCGCGCCGGGATGCAGATCGAGCATGTCGGCATAGAACGCGAGCGTTCCCTCCACATTGTCGGTGAGGATGGTGAAATGGTTCATGGCGGTGGCGGGCATGGCGGCTCCTGTGGTTTCAATTCAAGTGGGTTAATGCGGCTTAAGACGACTGGCTATGATTTTACCCGGCAGCGCCGTCACCCACACGCGCGGTTAGGGAACGTGTACGGGCCGGGACTCGATCTCAACGGGCCGCAGCACCCGATACACGGGAACCTCGCTGCCGGCCGATCCGGACGGCGGTGAGCCTTTCTTGTCCACCGGGATCATGCCGAACGACACGAAGCTGCTTGGCGACTCCGGCTCCAGCGCAACGGCGATCACGCCAGCATTGGCCTGCACCATCGGGAACAGGTAGCTGCCTGCCGGAAAACGAACGCGTTTGGGTATTACTTCGGTGGTAACGCGGCTGGTGATCCTGCGTTCGACATAGGTGGCGCTCGGGCGCCGGTCGGTGACCTGAAACGTTTCGACATTCAGTTTCACCGGCTTGTCCAGACGCGCATGTCCACCCCCGACAGCATCAGTCGTTGCGCTATCTCGTGAAACACCGGCGGCATGATGTATGCACAGGGCCGCTGGCGCACGATTTCGGCTGTGACGTTGAGCGAATCCGACCAGTCGACCTCGATCGTTTTCACTGCGCCGGTCGCGGGCGAGGGCGGACCGGATGATGCACACGCTGGACCGGATGGCACCGAAGTGCTGATCATGCAGTATCTGCAACCGGATTCGGCGTTGCTTGGTGGTGCATCGGCGCCCTACTCGACGGACGACCGCTGATTTGCCGAGTGTGGGTACGATAATGCAAGACTAGCCCTCTTGCTCATTCCTCTTCATGTCCCGGATTTGCTTTCCAGTCAGGTTAGACCATAATAGAAGTACACATTTCCACAGGAGGAAAATATGGACGTTCGTGACATGCACGGCAATCCGGGCATCTGGGAAGAACTGGCCTGGGAAGACATGAGTAGCAGGGAGCAGCAGCTCTGGTCCAATCTGGGATGGCGCGGTGAGATGTGGAACAGCAATTCGCCGCCACCCAGCAGCAACAAGGAATGGAGCGAGCTGAACGCCCGGGAGAAGACTGCAGCGCTGGCGCTGGGCTTTACGCAACCGCTATGGGACAACTTTGAGGATCAATAGCGGATAGCGTGGCCCGGATTTTTTTCAGTTTAGTGCTGCTTACGCGGCGACGCCAGCGAAACTCAACGTAATCGCAAAAGTTCACGCGGGTGTTTTTCGTGGCAGCACGAACAGTTGCGCGCACGACCGTCACAAAGCAGGCATTGTTCCACCGTGCAGCCCAACATGTGCAGATTCCCATTTGCAGTATTGCAGTCGGGGCAGTTCATCAACGACATGTGAGTATGTTCGGCGCCGAACGGCACGCGGCGCAGTAGCTCACCCTCGATAACGAAGTGCGTCGTCGACTGCGACGTTTCCTACTCCACGCGTATGTTGTCAGAAACGCTCATCCGCGGAAGGCGAGATTTAATTCTTGACATGTCGAACAATGCAGCAGGCAAATCACGCGAGAAACGCAATACCCTCGCGAAACGGAGATCACGGCTTCGTCCCCGCAATCGTCACCCGATGCCCGTAACGCTTTTGCGGGAAGTAGTCCCACATCGCCTGATGCATGGTGCAGCGGTTGTCCCAGAATGCAATCGAGTTCGGCCGCCACTTGAACCGGCACTTGAAGTCATCGCGCTCCGAGTGACGATAGAGCATGTCGAGGATCGCATCGCTTTCGAGCCGCGACAGGCCGACGATCTGTTCGGTGAAGTTCCTGTTGACGAATAGCGCGCGCCGTCCGGTTACCGGGTGGATGCGCACGACGGGATGCTCGGAGCGGGGAAGCTCGCCTGCCACTGTCTTGCGTTGCCGTCCGCGCCACACACGGTCGCCGTCGTGCATCGCTGTCAGTCCATCGATCATGTTTCGTACGGGCTCCGCCAGCGTCTCGTATGCCCGGTACATGTTGACGAAGAGCGTGTCGCCACCGGCGTTCGCCGGCGTCTGCTGCAAATAAAGAATGGAGCCCATCGGCGGCGTCGGGCTGCAGGTGACGTCGGAATGCCAGACTTCCCCCGCAACGTACCTGGAGTTCTCGTCCGCCTTGATCTCGATAATTTCCGGGTGGCCTTCCATGCGCGAGGTGGGGTGGATGTCGAGCTCGCCGAAGCGCCGTCCGAAGGCCTTGTGTTGTTCTATCGTGAGCTGCTGATCGCGAAAGAAAATCACCAGATGGCGCATCAGCGCCGTGTGAATCTCGTCGAACTGAAGCGCGGTGAGCGTCTGCCCGAGATCAACGCTGAATATCTCGGCGCCGATGGCCGGTGTAAGCGGTTCGACGCGGATCGTCTTATAGACGAGGCGGTCGCTATCGTAGTCACGGTCGGGGCGGTCGTCAGGCATGGCGTGTTTGCTCAAACAGAAGCCGGCTTGGGAATCGGCACACGATGCAGTTTCATGCCCATCGACACCGCGCTGTAGTAGCCCAACAACCCGATGACCTCTGCTATGCCGTTGCGCCCCAGCAGCTTCTCGGCGCGGTCGAACACTTCATCCGAGCCGCCGCCAGGCGCCATCGAGATGGCGGCAAGATCATGGATCGCTTGCTCGCGCTCGCGGTCGAACGCTGGCGTCTGGCCGGCGCGCATCGCATCGAACACGGCTTGTTTGTATCCGAGTTCAAGGCAGCGTTTGACATGGGACGCCCAGACATACTCGCCGCGCCAATGGTTGGCGATGATGCAAATGATGAGCTCGACCTCGCGCTCGCTGAGCGACCCCGCTTTGTTAAGAAACGTGCCGATGGTCTCCATGGCGGCCGCGAGTTTCGGCGAATGGATCCAGATCTTGTAAGGCGCGAGCAATTTGCCGCGGCCGGCGACCAGATCCGCGAACACCTTCTTCTGCGCATCCGTCATTTCGTTATCGGGAATCTCCTTGATGCGATTCGTTTCCGCCATGATGTATACCTTTTCAATTACAGGGATGAGCGCGCATGGGTTCGTTTCCCGTGCCGCGCATTGTCGTAAACGATATCACAACGCGTCCGGCCGTTACGGCGCGCGCAGCCCGATCGTTACCACCACTTTGGCTAACGAATCGTGCAGGCGACGCAGTTGCTTGTTGTGCTCCTCCGGCGTCATCGGCGCAGGTTCGAAGCCGATGGTGGCCATGCGCTCCTTGACGTCCGGAAACTCGAGTGCGCGCGCGATGTCCTTGCTGATCTGATTCACTATGGCAGGCGGCGTGCCGGCCGGCGCGATGATCGCGTGCGTGGTGTCCCGCTCGAAGCCGGGCAGTGCGTCCGTGATCAACGGTACGTCCAGCAGCGACGCCGCACGCTTCGCCGCGAGCTGCGCCAAAGCAATCACCCGCTTTTCCTGGATGAAGGGCAGCGCCGGCCCCAGGCTGATAAGGCCGTAGTTCAGGCGTCCCGCGGCGACCTCGACCAGCACCTCGGGCAACCCCTTAAAGGCTACATGCACAGCCTTGATGCCGGCCGCAAAGTTGAATCTCGCGGAGGTAATGTGGGTGCCGCTGCCCGCGCCGGACGTGCCGAACAGCAGCTTGCCTTGCCGCTCGTGCGCGAGCGCGATCAACTCTTTGACTGACTTGACGCCCAGCGTCGGTGTGACGATCAGGGCAGTGGTGACCGTGCCAATCTGGGTGACCCCGGTGAAATCCCTGAGCAGGTTGTATAAAGGTTTCTCGGGCAGCACCGAGTTGATCACCATGGCGGTCGAGATCATCAGGAGTGTGTGGCCGTCAGGCGTGGAGTTGGCGACCATGACGGTGGCGAGCTGGCCGCCGGCGCCCGATCGATTATCGATGACGAGCGACTGCCCCCAGATATCGCTCAGTTTCGAGGCAACCATGCGCGTCGTGATATCGGTGGCGCTGCCTGGAGTGAAGCCCACGACAATGCGCACGGGCTTGGTGGGAAACTTCTCCTGCGCCTGCGCGAGGAGTGGCGTTGCCGCGACAGTAAACCCGGCTGCGATGATGGATGTATACAGTGATGACTGCCATGCGTGCATAGTGCCTCCTGTATGAGACATCGTTCAATATGTGACATTACAACTTCAGTTACGACTTCGCAATACTCGATGCCAGCCTCCCCAACAATAGGGTCAGACGCAATACATTCCAACTAATTGATTTTATTGCACTTTTTACAACCTCTCATTTACATTAGGCTCGCATGTCCTACTGCGCTTCTGCGTTTTCCGTCCGCTTTCGGCGGACGCCTATTCCGGTTTGATACCGGCGGCTTTCACCACCCTGCAAAAGCAAAAGGGTCAGGTCTTTCATTATCGTACAGTAAAGAGCGGATTACGCAGCCATTTTTTCCTTGGGCACAAACGCGCGCTGCAATTCTTGTCGCGTCGCCCGTGCCGCGAACAACGCGCGCACAATCAAATCCAGTGACACAGCCGGGTCGCCGGCTTCGATTTTAGCCACGCGTGATTGGCTGGATCCCATGCGCTGCGCAAGATCAATTTGCGACAAGCGGCGCTTTGCTCTCGCCTGCTTGAGTGCACTGGTCAGCGACAGCTTGAGCTCCACCAGCATGACTTCTTCGTCACTCAGTTTCAGAAAATCTTTGGTGCTGCCAATCTTCCAACCCGCCGCCTGAAGTTTCTGAAGCTTTGCTTTGTTCATAAGTTTTCCTCTCACAAATTCAAATGGACTGGTAACGGCGCGACCGCGCCCTGCAGGCGCCGATAACCAGCTTGGGTGTTCGTTGCGTTGTCTTGGAAAACACTTCAAGAATCGCCATGGCGTCAACGTCGATGTGATAAATAATGCGCCAGGTTTTCATTGCATCCTGTATGCGCAATTCGTGACACGCTTTGCCGATGGACGGCATCGGGCGCGAATGCGGCAGCGGGATGTTTTCGCCTTGCTGCAGACGGCGCAAGAGCACGCCGGCCTCAATTCGCGCATCGGCGGAAAACGGCGGGGTTTTGACTTCACCGTGCAGCCAGACTAGCGGCTTGTCCAGTTTGCGTATGCCGGACAGTATATGTCATTTCCGACATATCCGTAATTTGCAAAAACAGGCGCAGGGTCTTTCGCACTCGTACGAGAATGCCGCCATTCCCCCGTCTCGCCGCGCGCGCCACCCGGTTTAGCTGCCGCCTACTCCGCCTTGATGCCGGCAGCTTTCACCACCCTCGCCCATTTCACGATTTGCGTTTTTACAAAGGCGGTGAACTGTTCTGGAGTCGAAGGCGCAGGATCGATTGCTTGCGCGATCAGTGTCGCTCGAATATCGGCCATGCCCAGCACGCCTCTTACTTCGCTGCCGAGGCGTTGCACGATGGCGGCGGGCGGGCGCGCGGGCGTCACCAAGCCGTACCAGTTTTTCGCCTCATAGCCCGGCACGCCGGCCTCGGAGATCGTGGGTATGTCAGGCAGCGCAGCAGCGCGCGTTGCCGTGGTCACGGCGAGCGCCCGGATTCTGCCGGCCTTGACTTGCGGCACCACGGTGCCCGGCGAGGCAAAAATCAATTGGATATGCTCCGCGATGAGATCAACCATGGCCGGGCCGCCGCCTTTGTACGCCACGTGCGTGAGGCGTATACCCGCCATCTCGTTGAATAGTTCGCCCGCCAGATGGCCGATGGCGCCGACGCCCGTCGAACCGAAATTCAGCGGTCTTGTTTTTGCCAGCGCCACGAGTACTTTTACCGAATTTTCCGCCACGGCGGGATGAACCGATAGCACGTTGTTCGCGTCTGCAATCCGCGTCACCCCCGCGAAATAACCGATAGCTTCTGCGCAATCGGCCGCGCGACCGGATCGATGCCGCCGCCTGCCGCGAACCCGACGAGCAGCCGGATGGGGCGCGTAGGGTATTCCGCGGGCTGTGCGGCACAGGTGGCTGATATGCACATGCACGCGAATGCCGCCGCACCTAATCGATTTGCCATGCGCGTCAATTCGAATGGCTCAATCGAGCATGATAAAGGGCGAGCGACGGCTTTCTCACCGGAAACAACCGTGACTGACCACCCTAACCCTTATGCACCGCCATCACGGCCTTCACCGCCGTGCGTTCGCTCATGCGCATGAAGTGATCGTTCACCTTGGGGAATTTCGCGATGTCCACGCCATCACTTTCCAGCCAGCCGCTGATGGTATAGAGATACGGATCGCAGATGCCGTAGGCCGCGCCCATCACCCACGGCCCCTTGAACATTTCGTTCTCGATCAGCGTGAAGCAGTCGGTCATATTTTGCGGCACCTTGGCGCGCATCGTTTCCTGCGCGGCAGGGTCGTCCGACCAGCGCGCAGCGCGCGGCCGGTGCGCGTGCGCCGGATGCACGGTAGAACACAGATAGCTGTTGAAGGCCTGCGCGGCAGCAAAATCAAACGCATCCACGGGCGCCAGCTTGGCCTGCGGATGGGTCTGCGCGATCCACGCGAGTATCGCCGGGGTCTCGGTGATAATGCCGCGCTCGCTGACAAGCGCGGGCACGCGGCCTTTCGGATTCACCTTCAGGTATTCAGGCTTGCGTTGATCACCCTGCGCGAAATTCAATTTCACCGTCTCGTATTTAGCGCCGGCTTCTCTGGCGTCTTCAAGCGCGATGTGCGATGCCAGCGCGCAGGTGCCCGGCGCCCAGAATAATTTCAACATGTCAATTCTCCTTGGTTAACTAAACAATAATAGCGTCTATTCGACCTTCAACCCCGCCGAGCGCACGACTTCGCCCCAGTCGCGCATTTCGTTGGATACGTACTGCTTGAACTGCGCCTGCGTGAACGGCGCGGCTTCGGCGGAATTCACCGCCAGCAATTCCTTGAGCCGCGCTTGCTCCACCGCTTTCATCGCCAGCCCGTGCAGGCGGCCCGTGATGTGCGCGGGCACACCGCCAGTGGTGAACAACCCGGTGTTGCATCCCATTTCAAATCCAGGCAGCGATTCAGCGACGGCGGGCGCCTCGGGAAACACCGGCGAACGCTTGAGTGCTGTTACACCGAGAAGCGTGAGACGCCCGGCCTTGATGTGCGGCACCGCCGCCGAGATGCACGCGAATCCCATGTCGCTTTCGCCGGAGACCATGGCGGCGGTGGCGGGCGCGCCGCCCTTGTACGGCACGTGCAGTAAATCCACTTTTGCATCGCGCTTGAAACGCTCGGAGGTGAGATGCGTTATCGAACCCGGGCCGGATGACGCGAACGACAACTTGCCGGCGCGCGTTTTCGCGAGATCAATCAGTTGCGGAATGCTTTTTACGCCGAGCTTCGCCGGCACCACCAGCACCAGCGGCGAGCGCGACGGCAGCGAGATCGGCTCCACGTCCTTGCGCGGATCGTACGGCAGCGATTTGTAGAGCGAGGCGCTGATGGCGTGGCTGGGCACATCGGTCATCATCAGCGTGTAACCATCGGCGGGCGCCTTGGCGACGATGCCCACGCCGAGCGTGCCCGCGGCGCCGGGGCGGTTGTCGAGCACCACCTGCTGGCTGAGCGAATCGGTAAGCGATGCGGCAAGCCCGCGCGCGATCACGTCGGTGACGCCGCCGGGCGGCCACGGCACGACCATGCGTACGGGGCGCGCCGGATAGTCTTGCGCGTGCGCGAACAGGGGCGTGCACGCCATTGATGACAACACCGCAACACCAGTGATTTTCAAGCAATTCATGACTTCCCCTCCTGCATGCGGCACTCTTTTTTAACAATTACATTATGCCTTAAGATACCGTGCAACCAATCCTGACACTTGGAAAAGGCATACGCATGAAATTGCTCGAAGGAAAATCCGTCGCCATGACCGGTGGCGGCGGCGGGTTGGGACTTTGTTACGGCATGGCACTGGCCAAGGCAGGCGCATCGATTGCGGTGGCCGACATCAACCTTGCGGCGGCGCAAGCGACGGTTGATGCGATTACCAGGGCAGGTGGCCAGGCAGTGGCGGTGCAGGCCGATGTGACCAAGGCCGCCGAGTTTGAAAAATTATTTGATCTTACGGAAAACAAATTCGGGCCGCTGGATGTGCTGCTCAACATCGCGGGCATGTTCCCGCGCGTGGCGCTTGTCGACATGACCGAGGACACATGGGACGCGGTGATCGAATTGAATTTGAAAAGCGTGTATCTGGGCGCGCGCGCGGCGGTGCGGCGCATGCTGCCGCGCGGCAAGGGCGTGGTGGTGAGCACTGCCTCGGGCACGGGCATCCGCGGGCAACCCAAAGGCTCCGCCTATTCCGCATCAAAGGCCGCGATCATCGGCTTCACGCGCGCGGTGTCGCTCGAACTCAAGGACACGGGCGTGCGCATCAACTGCTTCGGCCCGGGTGCTACCGACACGCCGCTGTGGCGCGTGGGCAAGAGCAAGGAGGATGTGAAGAAGCTGCTCGCGGCAGGTTATGTGTATCAACCCGACGAATTTTCCAACGTGGTGGTGTGGCTGGCGAGCGATTTGTCCGCGCCGCTGAATGGGGAATTCATCAGCCGGGATTTGCATAGATAAGACACGCTCCCTCTGAAGGATTTAGTGACGCAGTATTTTCGAGGACTTCCATTATGAAATTTACATTACGCCTTCTTGCCAACTCGCTGACCAGTATTGCCGCCATGTTTGCGGTGGCTGGCGCCCACGCCCAAACCTATCCCGCGAAGCCGGTAAAACTTTTCGTAGGCTTCCCGCCCGGCGGCGGCTCGGATGCGCTCGCGCGCCTGGTGGGCGCGGCGCTCACGGAGAAATTCGGCCAGCAGATCCTCGTCGACAACAGGCCGGGTGCGAACACCATCGTCGCCACCGAGTTCGTCAAGAGCCAGCCCGCCGACGGCTACACATTATTATTCGTGTCGGCGTCGTTCTCGATCAACCCGAGTCTCTACAAACTGAGCTACGACATCGAGAAGGATTTCGCGCCCGCGTCGCTGGTGGCGATCGTGCCGCTGCTGTTGATCACGCACAACAGCATCCCGGTGAAAAACGTGAAGGAACTGATCGCGCTGGCACGAGCCCAGCCCGGCAAATTGAATTACGCCTCGTTCGGCATCGGCAGCGCCGCGCATCTGGCGGGCGAGATGATGCTGTCGATGACCAAGACCGACATGCTGCACGTGCCGTACAAAGGCAGCGCGCCCGCGGTTGCGGATGTGTTGGGCGGCCGCGTGGCGATGATGATGCCGGGCATAGGCTCGGCGATCAATCTTGCGAAGGAAGGCAAATTGAGAGCGCTTGCGGTCTCCACCGCAAAGCGCGCGACGGGTGCGCCGGATATTCCAACCATCGCCGAATCAGGCATCCCCGGTTTTGATGTGGCGACGTGGGAATCGATACAAGCGCCGTCGGGCACGCCGGCGGATGCGGTGATGCGGCTCAATACGGCGATACGCGAAGCCGTCGCCGGCAACGAGCTACGGCAGAAAATGTTCAACCTGGGCTTTGAGCCGGACGCGACGAAATCACCCGCCGAAGTCGCGCAGTTCATCCGCGCCGAGCGCCAGAAGTGGGCGGCGCTGGTCAAGGCGCGCAACATCAAGGTCGATTGAGCGTGAGCACCTCATCGGTTACCATCATTGGCGCCGGCATCGTCGGCGTGTGTTCGGCGCTGTGGCTGCAACGCGCGGGCTTCGCGGTGACGATGGTTGAATCCGGCGGCATCGGCGAAGGCGCGTCCTTCGGCAACGCCGGCAACATCAGCCCCGGCGCGGTGGTGCCGTATCTGATACCCGGTTTCTTGAAGGAAGCGCCCGGCTGGTTGCTCAACCCCGAAGGCCCGCTCGCCGTGCGGCCCGGCTATTTTTTCAAGGCAATGCCGTGGCTGTTGAAGGCGGTGCAATCAAGCGGCCTCGATGCCGCGCTCAAGACCTCGCGCGCGATGCACGCGCTACACGGCGGCACCTACGAAGCCTACGACGAACTCACGCGCGGCACCGACGCCGACAATCTGATCGAGCATTGCGGCCAGCTTTATGTGTCGGAACACCCCAACACCGCGCAAGGTTCCGCGCTCGCGCAGCGTATGCGCCATGAGGCCGGAGTGAAGTACCAGGCGCTCGATCACATGGAGATACGCGAACTCGAACCCTCCCTCGCGCGCATTTTTCAAAGCGGCATGCTGCTGCCCGGCAATGGCCGCTGCAAAAACCCGCATCATCTGGTGCAGGCGCTCGCACGCGAGGCGCAAAGAAAAGGTGCTGCGATTCTGCGCGGCAAGGTCACCGGCTTTCAAACAAACAACGGCGGCGTGCAAGGCGTCGTCATCGACGGCAAGGTTAAACCCGTGGAGCGCGTGGTGATCGCGGCGGGCGCCGCGTCAGGCGAACTCGCATTAAATCTCGGCACGAAAATCCCCATCGAAGCCGAGCGTGGCTATCACATCACCATCGCCGACCCCGGCGTGATGCCGCGCATCCCCGTCACGCACGTCGATGCGAAATTCGCCTGCTCGCCGATGAACGTGGGCCTGCGCCTCGCCGGCACGGCGGAATTTGCCGGGCTGGATGCGCCGCCGAACTGGCGGCGTGCGGAACTGCTGAAACAACAAGCCGCGCGCATGTTCCCCGGCGTGAAGCTCGACAATGTGACGCGCTGGACTGGAAACCGGCCCAGCCTGCCGGATGGCTTGCCGGTGCTCGGCGCTGCGCCTGGCTACGCAAATGCGTACTTTGCGTTCGGCAATTCGCACTTCGGCATGAGTGCGGGGTCGGTGATGGGTAAGACTATTGCCGAGATAGTTGCAGGCAAGAAGCCGGGTATTGATGTGGAAGCGTTTCGTGCGGGGAGATTTCGCACGAGTTGATTTATCGCGCGCTACGCTGGGACTCGGATTGTGTGTGTGATGGGTTTCACCCATCCTACCTTGCTTATCCAATGAAACGGGTTCTTCACGACCCCGCAATCGTAACCCCGCCATCCACCACGATCATCTGCCCGGTGACAAACGACCCTGCCTCGGTGGCGAGAAACACCGCCACACCGCCAATATCCCTGGGCTCGCCTATGCGCCGCAGCGGTGTCGTCGCTTCGCGTGATTTACGCCGCGCTTCGTCCGACCACAGCGCCTTGGCGAAATCGGTTTTCACCAGGCCCGGCGCGATGGTGTTGACGCGGATGTTGTTTGGCCCCCACTGCACGGCGAGCGCGCGGGCGAGGCCGGCTTCGGCTGCTTTCGACGTGCCATAAAGCCCCAGCACCTGGCTGCCGCGCAGCGCGCCTATGCTGGAGATGATGATCATCGAGCCGCCTTCGCCGCGCTCGGCCATTTGCGGCAGCACCATGTTGGCGAGCCAGAACACGCTTTTCACGTTGGTCTGCATGATCTTGTCGAACACTTCGTCGGAGGCCGTCGCCATCGGCCCAAAGTGCGGGTTCGACGCGGCGTTGCACACCAGGCTGTCGATGCGGCCCCATTTTTTCATCACGGTATCGACGAGGTTTTGCGCCGCCGCCTTGTCGCCGACGTTGCATGGCACCGCAAGCGCCTCCTGCCCGCGTGCGGCGAACTCCTTGGCGACGGCCTCGCACGCGTCGGTCTTGCGGCTGGAGATAACCACCTTCGCGCCCGCGTTAGCCATTTCCTCGGCGATGGATTTGCCGATGCCCTTGGTGGAACCGGTGATGAGTGCGACTTTACCTTTGAGACTGAACATGTTTGCTCCCTGATTGGAAAAACGAAAATCTTTAGACACAGATTAACGCAGATTTGCGCGGATCTATTCGTTGGTCGTTCCTAGCCGAAAATAGTGTCCGAACCGCATTGCCACTTGCGGCATCCCATTGCTTCCAACCTGCGCTGGAGCGAAACCGGGGTTAATCTGCGTTCATCTGCGTAAATCCGTGTCAAAAAAGGCTTTGACTTTACTCCGCTGGCACGCCCGCATCGCGTATCACCTGCGCCCAGCGCACCGTCTCCGATTTGAGCAGCGCGCCGAATTCCGCTGGCGTGCTGGGCGCGGCTTCGGCGCCGGCCTCGGCGAGGCGCTTTACCGTGTCCGGCGCGTTGAGCGCTTTTACCACATGCGCGTTGAGTATTGCGATCACCTCGCGCGGCGTGGCGGCGGGCGCGAACATGCCGAGCCAGCCGTTGACTTCAAACCCCGCCACGCCCGACTCGATGAAGGTCGGCACCTCGGGCAGTTGCGGATTGCGCTTGGCGGACGGTATACCCAGCGCGCGTATGCGGCCGGCCTTGATATGCGGCAAATTCGCCGGCAGGTTGTCGAAGATTACCGGTATCTGCCCGCCGAGCAGATCGGTAAGCGCCTGCGCGCTGCCCTTGTACGGCACGTGCACGATATCGACACCCGCGAGTTTCTTGAACAGCTCCATCGACAGATGCGGCACCGCGCCCACGCCCGGCGAGCCGTAACTTATTTTTCCGGGATTGGCCTTCGCATGCGCGATGAATTCCTGCACTGTTTTGGCCGGGAACGTATTGCTCACGATCATCACGTTGGGCAAATTCGTCAGCCGCGACACCGGTGCAAAATCACGCAGCGGCACGTACGGCAGATTCTTGCGCAGCGCCGGATTGATCGCCATGGTCATGCCCGCGTGCATCAAGGTGTAGCCATCGGGTGTCGCGCGCGCCGCGACTTCGGCTGCGATACTACCTCCGGCACCGGGACGATTCTCGACGATGACCTGCTGGCCAATCAGTTCGGTCAGCTTGGTTGCCGCCGTGCGTGCGATGAGATCAGTCGAGCCGCCGGGCGGAAAGCCGACGATGTAGCGTATCGGCCTGATTGGAAATTGTTGTGCAAAGGTTGCGCCGGCAGCAGCAAAACCCAACAGCATCGTTGCAATGTAAGTAATTGTTTTCATTCACTATTTTTGCATAGTGCTCAAAGTGGCTAATACACTATACCGCAAGCACGGCGGCAATTTGGCAATCGGCGCGTACTGCGATAATGCAGAATCGGAAACTCAATCGCGGATTGCCATGCCCAACATCACCATGCTCGATATCGAGCAACTAAAGCTTACGCGCTTGAAACCGTACATCGAAAAATGTCTGGTCAACAAAGCGCCCGATCCCGGCTTTCACGCGATGATGGGCCACAACATTGCGCTATGCGAAGCGATGTTCGTGGCGTGGGATACGGTGTTCAATAGCGGCACTGTCGATCACAAACTGAAAGAGATTATCCGCGTGCAGCTTTCACGCATGGCCTCGTGCGTGTATTGAGGCAACGTCCGGTCCGCTTCGGCGAAGCGGCAGGGTTTGACCGAAAACGATATCGACGAGGCAATTGCGAATTATCGGGAGAGCACGCGCTTCACCGCGGCGGAAAAAATCGCGCTGCGCTACAGCGAACTGATGTCGCTCGACTCTGACAAAATTGACGCGGCGTTTCACGGCACGTTGCGCGAGCATTACACCGGGGAAGAAATCATCGAGCTGGGTGCGTTCATCGGTTTTAACATCGGCTATCACACGTTTTTTGGTTCGCTCAAGTTCTATCCGATGTTCTCGCCCGATGGGCGGTTGGTGAGCCAGGACGAATCCGCGCGCATTTATGGCGACGCGCCGGCGACGTTATCCACGTGACCACGCCGGTTACCACTGACGATCCCGAATTGCAGGCACTAATCGCACGCTGCGAGGCGTTGGGCGTGCCGGATGCGGCATTCATACAAACGCTTGCGCGCGTGCCCGAATATGCAAAGGCGCTGTTGAAAGCGATGCTGGTGTCGCACACCGAGGGCAACGTCGATCATCGGCTGAAAGAGATCATCCGCGTGCGGTTGGCGCGCACGGCGGGTGATGGCTATTTCGCGGCGCTGCGCTCGAAGCAGGCGCCGGGCTTAAGCGAGGACACCATTGCCGCCGCGCAAGATGATGCCCGTTTCACCGCCGCCGAAAAATGGGCGCTCACCTACGCACGCGAGATGTACACTAACCCGGAGAGAGTGGACGCCGCTTTCTACGCGGAGGGCAAGCGCCACTACAGCGAGGCGCAAATCATGGAACTCGGCGCGTTCATCGCGTTTCACTACGGCATGCAGGCGTGGGCGCGCACGCTCAATTTGAGGAGTGACAAATGAGGTGCATCATCTTCGCGGTGGCGTGTCTGGCCGTGCCTGCACTGCACGCACAGCAATATCCCAACCGCCCCATCCGCTTCATCGTGCCCTTCCCGCCCGGCGGCAGCACCGATATTTACTCGCGCATACTCGGCCCCAAGCTCGCGGACTCATTAAAGCAGCAGGTGGTGATCGACAATCGATCGGGCGCCGGCGGCGGGTTGGGCGCGGAGCTTGCAGCCAATGCGCCCGGCGACGGCTACACCATCTGGATGGGGCAGACCAACAATCTCGCCATTGGCCCGGCGATGCGCAAGAAAAATTCGTACGATTCGCTGCGTGATTTTTCGACGATCACGCTGCTGATGAAGGCGCCGCAGGTGCTGGTGGTGGTCGCCGGTTCGCCGATTGCATCGGTGAAGGACCTGATCGCCGCGGCGAAGAAAAGCCCCGGCACGCTCACCTATGCGTCCGCGGGCATCGGCAGCTCGGGCCATATCTGCGGCGAGCTTTTCAATCAGGCGGCGGGAGTGAACATGACACACGTGCCATACAAGGGCGCGTCACCCGCGATGATCGATCTGCTCGGCAAGCGCGTGTCTTATCTGGGCACCTCGCTCGCCTCGGCCGCGAATTTTGTGCGCGACGGCAAGATCAAGCCCATCGCCACCACCGGCCTCTCGCGCGCACGCATTTACCCCGACGTGCCCACGGTGCACGAATCCGGCGTGCCGGGCTTCGACGTCACCTCATGGCACGGCATGCTCGCGCCGGCGAAAGTGCCGCGCGAAATCATCCTGCGGCTCAACAAGGAGTTCCGGCAGATCATGGACACCGGCGACGTGCAGAAAATGCTGCTCGCCGAGGGCGGTGATATCGTCACCAGCACACCGGAAGAATTCACCGCGTTCCTGAAAAGCGAAGTCAACAAATGGGCACAAGTCGTCAAGCGCGCTGGTATTACTGCTGAATAAATGAAATAACCACCGCACCACAACTGTCATTCCTGCGAAGGCGGGAACGACAGTGATGGTTGGGCACCTGAAAATCTACTGAGTGATCTCCATTCAATGACCAAAGAACAAAACCCCCTGCCGCTCGCCGGTATCAAAATTCTTGAACTCGGCCACACCGTGATGGGGCCTTCGTGCTCGCTGGTGTTTGCCGATCTGGGCGCCGACGTGATCAAGGTCGAGCCGCTTGAAGGCGAGCGCACGCGCCACAACGTCGGCTTCGGCGCGGGGCTGTTCGCGCTGTTTAACCGCAACAAGCGCAGCATTTCGCTTGATCTCAAGTCGGAAGACGGCAAAACCATTTTGCGCAAGCTGGTGACACAGGCCGATGTGCTGGTGGAAAATTTCGCTTACGGCACGCTCGACCGGCTGGGTTTTGGCTACGAGGCGCTGTCGCAGCTCAATCCACGCCTGGTGTATTGCAGCCTGAAAGGGTTTCTCTCCGGCCCCTATGAAAAACGTCCCGCGCTCGATGAAGTGGTGCAGTACATGGGTGGGCTGGCCTACATGACCGGGCCGCGCGGCCAGCCGCTGCGCGCGGGCGCTTCAGTGGTGGATATCATGGGCGGCATGTTCGGCGTGGTCGGCATCATGGCCGCGCTACGCGAGCGCGAGCGCACGGGCAAAGGGCAGATGGTGCAAAGCGCGCTGTTTGAATCGACCGCCTACATGGTCGCGCAACACATGAGCGGCCAGATCATGACCGGCAAGGAGCCGCCGCCGATGCCGCACAAGGCAAGCTCATGGGCAATTTACGAAACCTTTCCTACTCTCGACGAGAAATCCATTTTTGTCGCGATCACCAGCGACAATCACTGGCGCGCGTTCTGCAAGGAGTTTGGATTGAATGAATTGCTCGCCGATCCGGTGCTGCAAACCAATCCGCAGCGCGCCGCCGAGCACGACCGCATCGCACCGGTGGTCGCGGCCATCGTGCACAAGCATACATTCGAGGCGATGAGCAAAATTCTTGAGCGCCTGAAGATTCCTTTCGCGCCGCTTGCGAGACCCGCCGATCTATTCGACGACCCGCATCTGAATCAGGGCAACCGCATGTACGAAACGCATTTCCCCAACGGCAAACGTGCCAAGCTGCCCGCGCTGCCGCTGGAGATGAGCAATCACACTCTGGGCATACGCATGCAGTCGCCACGCAAAGGGCAGCAATCGCGCGAGGTGCTTGAAGAAGCTGGCTTCAGCGCGGCGCAAATTGATGCTTGGGTGAATAGCGGTATAGTCATCTCTGACGATAAATCGTAAGCTATTGTTTTTTAAACAACTTTTAGGAAAATTATGAACATCAATACCAACACCGAAAAACTCCTCGCGCACAAAGACGGCGCGGCCGGCTGGGTCACCTTCAACAATCCGGCCAAGCGCAACGCCATGTCATTCGACATGTGGCTGGGCTTCGACATCGCATTGAATGAATTCATCGCAGACCCGGCAATACGCGTCATCGTGTTGAAGGGCGCGGGCGACAAGGCGTTCGTGTCGGGAGCCGACATCAGCGAATTCAAGGAGAAGCGCGCCAACCCGCAGATGGTCGCCGAATACAACAAGGTGTCGGTCACCACCGTCACCAAGCTGCTCGAATGCCCGAAGCCGACGATCGCGATGATTCGCGGCTTTTGCATGGGCGGCGGGTTGGGCACCGCATTGCACTGTGACTTGCGCATCTGCACCGAAGATTCGCGCTTCGGCATACCGGCGGGCAAACTCGGCGTGGGCTACAAGTACACGGCGTTAAAACGCCTCACCGATCTCGTCGGCCCGGCCAACACGGCGGAGATTTTTTACACCGCGCGCCAGTTCGATGCGCACGAGGCGAAAGACATGGGGCTGGTCAATCGCGTGCTGGCGACGGACAAGCTCGAAGAATATGTCGCGAACTACGTCAAGACCATCGGCGGCAACGCGCCACTGACGTTGAAGGCGGTGAAAGTGTGTTTGAACGAGATCGCCAAGGACGATAACAAGCGTGACATCGCGCTGTGTGACCGCGTGGTTGATGAATGTTTTGCGAGCAAGGATTACGAGGAAGGGCGCACCGCGTTCATGGAGAAAAGGAAGCCTGTGTTTGTTGGGGCGTAATTCGCACGCAAACTACAAATGACTGAAACGCCTACCCAAATGTACCTGTCGTTCCCGCGCAGGCGGGAACCCATAACACAGTCTCGCTTGAGAAACCGCATGATAGGGGTAGGAAAGGACGCTCGTCCTCCCCTCCCTCCGAACCGTGCGTGCGGTTCTCCCGCACACGGCTCTCCAGTCGGTGGTTTCCTCATCGGGATTGGCTTGCCAGCGCATGGGTCTCGGTCATCGTGAAGAGGCCCAAC
>CAMDLH010000037.1 GCA_945901405.1 Bordetella parapertussis
GTTCAACCAGGTAAACACCCAGCTTCCTAAAATGGGTGAAACTCACCCACAGATTCTGCTGACGAAGCTAATTTCACGACCCCTCACCACGAATGAACTCTACCCAACGCAACCCGGTAAGCATCGCCGCCGGCAAACAATCGTCAAAATTGTCCAAGGGACAAAAGCTTTTCAACCGGCTCATCATGCAAATCGAGGCGAAGCGGGCGCGCATCGCCGCATGGGAGGAAATCACGCCGGCGTACCACCGCAAGTACGACGGCGAATTGCAGCCGTTGACGAGAGAGGCGACGGCATTGCAGGCCACGCTGGTGCGCAAGCTCGATCACGCCAGCGGCGCCAAGGGATTGAGCAAGGCCGAGCGGCGCAAGATCTCGGGAGTCATCACGAATCTCGCCGGCGATCTGGCTGCGGTGCTTGATGATGACGAGCTTAAGGCAATTTACAACAAACACAGCGGCTCCGATCTCGACGCCGAAGCCGCCGCCAACATGGCGGGCATGAAATCGATGTTCGAGGACGTGCTCGGCTTTGACCTTGGCGATGACGTGGACATGAGCTCACCCGAGGCGATGCTCGAACGCGCGCAAGCGCAAATGTTGAAGGAGGAAGCCCAGTTCGAAGCGCGCGAACAGGCGCGGCAGGAGCGTCTGAGGAAGCGCAAAAAATCACCAAAACAACTTGCCGAGGAAGCGCGGCGCGAGAACGAAGCGAAGCAGTTAAGCCAATCGATACGCGAGGTCTACCGCAAGCTGGCGAGCGCCCTGCACCCCGACCGCGAAACCGATCCGGCCGAACGCGAACGCAAAACCATACTCATGCAACGCGCGAACCAGGCCTACGAAAAGAACAACCTGCTGCAATTGCTTGAGTTGCAACTCGAACTTGAGCACATCGACCAGCACGCCATCAACAACATCGGCGAAGACCGGTTGAAACACTACAACACGATCCTGCACGAGCAACTCGAAGAACTAGACATGGAAGCCGAACGCGTCAGCGCCGAATTCATGATGCGTTTCGGCATATCGCCGTTCAAGAATGTCGTGCCCGCCAACGCCATGCGGGAACTGGCCGTGGAAATCGTCAGCGTCCAGCAATCCATACGCGCGTTGAAAAAAGACCTGCTGGTGTTCGATGACACGACAAAATTGAAATCATGGCTGCGCTATGTGCCGCATATGCAAAGGAATAATCGCGATGATTTTCCGTTTTGACTTCAGACAATCCACAATGAGGTCAAAGCCCCAAAGCCAGGCGTAGTCCGTCGCCGATTCGAGAAACGATTTGCCCCGGCAGCATTTTGACCTTGCTCGTCAATAGTTCACGATCCACGGTCAGCACTTGGGATACGTTGACAACCGAGGGCCTTGAGAGGCCAGACTCGGATTTCGAGATGCGCACATTACCCGGCGCATCGGCGAAATTCAGATTCGACGTGACGACCGCCACTATCACCGTGGCGATGCGGCTATCGTTGAACGGCAGGCCGCGGTTTATTACCTCGGAAACTGCATCCCCGGCGGCATGCCCGGAGGCCCGCCAGCCGGGCCGCCTTTCTCCTCGGGCTTACGCGGCTTTGCCATCATGTCGGCGCGGTCTTTCAACACCGGCTCCATGTTCTTGGCGGATACGATGTAGGTCCACTGGCCGAGTATCTTCTCGAATTCGGCGCGCGCTTCGAGCATTTTTACCGTCTGGGCAAATTCCTTGTCGCGTTTGGCGGCTTCTTCGGGCTTCTCGCCTTTTTCCGGCGGACGTGTTTTGTTCGGCGCGCCGCTGAGCACTATGTTGAGCAGATAATCGCCGCCGGATTTTTGCTTGGCGAGTTTGCTGGTGTAGGTGAGGCCGTCGAAGGTGTCGGCGGTGAGCGTCACCATGTTTTCGCCGTCTTCGGGTTTGCCGCTGGCCGACACATCGGAGAATTCCAGTTTGCCGAGTATATTGACAGCACCCACCGCCGCGCTGGGATCAAGCGGGCCCGCGCCGGCGGCGAATTTCCATTGGCCGTATTCCTCGTCGCGCGTGATTTTCCAGTTGCGGTCGCCGGCCCCTGCCATGGTCAGCGTCTTGATGCGGTCGATCTTGATGAACTGCTTCGCGAGAAAACGCCCCGCCTTTGGTTCGACATTGGCGTATGGGTCGCCCAGCACCACGACGTTCTGTTGCCCCAGTGCGAGCACGTAGCGCCCCGCGGGCACGCCATCCACCGCGTTGGGCAGCGGATTGCCGGGGTCTTTTTTCAGCAACTTCTTGCCGAAGACGAGGCTGGTGATCGGCTTGCCGGCCTTGTCTTTCAATTCAAGCAGGGTGCCGGATCCTTCACCCTTGCCCGGTTCGATCAACTCTAGCCGCGGATACAGTGACGCGCCCACGGTTTCGGCTTGCACGATTTTCGCTTCCACCAATTTCGCCAGCAATTCGCTCACCTCGGCGATGTCGGCAGGATAACCGCCGCGCTCCTTGATGCTCCACGAACCCTTGTTGCTGACCAGCGTGATCTCGGCCTTGGCGTCCTTGATACGTATCTCGGCGGTATCGGCGGCCTTAAGATTGGGCAACAGCTTGGCGCCGATCTTGGCGCCGCTCTCCTGATACTGCGTGATGTCCTTCCAGAACATCGCCAGGCCCGCGCCGCCGAGCACGGCGACGAGCAGCAGCAAGATTAGAAACGACTTGCGATTCATCGTGCCCCCGCCAATTTCAGTTTGCGCCGTTTGGCGAGTGCCAGCATCAGGCCGAGTATGGTCACCAGCAGCGGCACTGTGCCGATGTTGACGACCTTGGTCCACAACTCAAGCCGGTCGGTTTCCACGCGCAGGTTCTTGCGCAGTTCTTTCAAATCCTTGCGCGTCTCGTTCGACTTCTTGCGGAAATTTTCGATCTCCGCCTGCTGCTCGGCGGTGAGCACCGCCGATGCGGCACTGGCACCCGTGCCGGTGCGGCCTTTTTGCAGCGCCTGCAATTTCTCGGTGGTTTGATTGAGGCTGTCTTCCAGCGTCTTGATCTTGCCGAGATACGCCTGCTGCGCCTGCGTTTCCATTTCGCGCAGCACGGTGAGCGGTTTGCTGAATGCGACGCGGCTGCGCAACTTCATCAGGCTTTGATCGCCCGACAATTGCTCGATCAGGCTTTGCGCGAACGCGAGGTTGCCGTTGCGCGGCACCACGACTTTTTGCCCGAACACGTCCTGCACTTCCACCGCCGCGCCGTCAGTCAGCATGTCTACGTCGGCAACCAGCACCACGGAGTTATCCGCCGCGGCTTCGCGCACATGCTTGCCGGTGGGCGACTCATAGGGTTTGACTTCCTCGCCCGGCTTGGGCGGCGCGCGTGGCGGCAGCGGCGCGCCGTTGGGGAACGCACTCTTGAATTTGCCGCTCAGGCGTATCGCGATCGGTTCTTCCTTGCCGGTGGGCGCGAAGCCGCGCGTGGACGGCTCACCCGACAGCGTGGCGATGATCAGATCAACCGGCATCGCGTTTTTCGAGGTATGCACCAGCACCTGCTGCGTCAGGCCCGGCACCAGCTTGCCCTTGAACGAGCCGCCAAACGGAATCAGCATGGTGCCGACCTGGCTCATCACCACGTCGTCGGTATTGAACGCACGACTATCCAGTGTCAACAACGTCGGCAGCAGACGCGGGCCGGCGCCGCTGGGGAATGTCATGTCGGCGATCACCTTGCCGCCATCGACCTCAAGGCCCCAGCCCTTGAACAGGTTGTAGAGCATCGACTGGCCGGCTTGATTGCCGCCGAACGGATTTTGCATGTCCGGCTGCTGATCGAAGTAGGCGTAGGGATCGACGAACGCGATCATCTTGCCGCCGCGCAAGATGAATTGATCTATCGCATATTCGGTGTCTTCGGACAGGTTGCGCGGGTGAATCACCAGCAGCACCTTGATGTCGTCGTCGATTTTCTTCACGTCGAGTTCGATCTTCTTCACCTCGAACATGCGCTTTAATTCCGAACCCAGCACCCACGGCTCTGTCGGTTGCTGCTTGCTCATCGGGTTCAACGGCCGGCCCAGCACGGGTAGCCCGCTCATCAGGCCGATCACCGGTTTTTTCGCCTGCGACACCTGCGAAATCGCGCGCGTGATGTCGTACTCGAGCAGGCGCTCGCGGTCCGCCGACAACACGGGTATCGCCGCCTTCTGGTCGAGGAAACCCACCGACAAACCGAGATAAAACTTCTCGCCTGTGTTGGTCTGCTGGCCCTCGACGTTATCGAGTTGCGCGGATTCTTCCGCGTCCGAATCCGGCTCGGGATTGAATTTCTCGATGATAATTTTGCCGCCGGACACCGCCTTGTATTCGGCCAGCAAATCTTCAACGCGCTTGGCGAACGTCTTGATCGCCACCGGCACGGTGTTGCCGCCCTGCGTGTAGTAGAAGCGGATTTTCACCGGCGCTTCGAGCTTGCCGACGATCTCGCGCGTGCCTTCCGACAGGGTGTAAACGCTGCCTTCGGTAAGATCGACGCGGGCCTTGAATACGCTGATGAGAAAGTTGCCGGCGATCAGGATCACCGCCAGCGCGATCAATCCGCCCGCCGAATAAAACCAATTTTCCGAGTATTTTTTCATGACTTACCCCGAACGCTGGTTACGGATGATCACGCCGGTGGTGAACAGCGCGAAACCCATCACGGACAAAAAGAAAACAACGTCGCGCAAATCAAGCACGCCGCGCTGAAAGCCTTCGAAGTGCGTCATCACCGAAAACGCCGCGATCACATCGACCACCACCGGGTTGGCGAAGCGCACCAGCAAATCGGTCACCGGCGTATAGCCCGCGAGGATCAGGAATAGACAGATCACCACGGAGATGATGAAGCTGATGACCTGATTACGCGTGAGCGCGGAAGTCATGCAACTGATCGCGAGATACGCGCCCGAGAGCATCAGGCTGCCGACGTAGCCGGCGGCGATGATGCCGTTATCGGGCGAGCCCAGCCAATTGACCGTAATCCACACCGGGAACGTCAGCACCAGTGCCAGCGCGAGAAACAGCCATGAGGCGAGAAACTTGCCGACGATGGCCTGCCAACTGGTTAGCGGCATGGTGAGCAGCAATTCCATCGTGCCCAGACGCCGTTCTTCTGACCACAAGCGCATGCCGACCGCGGGCACCAGGAACAGATACAGCCACGGATGCCAGGTGAAGAACGACACCAGCGAAGCTTCGCCACGCTCGAAAAAATTGCCGACGGTGAAAGTAAAAAACCCCGTCAGCAGCAGAAATATCACCAGGAACACATAAGCAATCGGCGACGTAAAGTAGCCGCCCAGCTCACGCTTGATAATGGCCCTGATATTGGCCCATGCACTATTCATTTTGTTCTCCTCGCCTGTTCTTGTTTAGTGCTTGACGGTGTCGGGCAGCGTAAGCTCGCGGAACACATCGTCCAACTTGCCCGTGGGCGAACGCGCCTTCAATTCCGCCGGCGTGCCGCTGGCCACCATCTTGCCGCGGTCGATGATGATCACGCGTGTGCAGGTCTCCTCGACTTCTTCGAGGATGTGCGTCGAAAATATGATCGCCTTCTCCGGCGCCATCCTGCGGATGAGGCCGCGCACTTCGTGCTTTTGATTCGGATCGAGGCCGTCGGTCGGCTCGTCCATGATCAGCACCTGCGGATCGTGGATCAGCGATTGCGCAAGACAGGTGCGGTGTTTGTACCCCTTCGACAAGGTGTCAATGGTTTGATGGATGACGTTTTGCAGAAAGCACAATTCGACCGCGTGATTGATGGCTTTTTTCTTGGCGTCGCCGCGCAATCCGCGCAAGTCAGCCGCGAATCCCAGAAAGCCATGTACTGTCATGTCGGCGTAGCCCGGTGCGTTCTCCGGCAGATAGCCCATCAGGCGCTTGGCCTCCAGCGGCTTTTCGACGATATCGAATCCGCCGACGGTGACGCGCCCCGATGTCGGCGGGTAGTAGCCGGTGATCACGCGCATCGTGGTGGATTTGCCCGAGCCGTTGGGCCCAAGAAACCCAAGCACCTCGCCGCGCTCCACGGTAAACGAAATATCGTTGACCGCGATCTTAGAGCCGAAGCTCTTGCAAAGGTTTTCGACCTTGATCAATTCGAAGTCCTCCAGTTGTCCCGCGGTTCAGACCTGCTCCGCGATTTTTAGTTCGTACTGCTATGTTGGGGCAATTGCGCCAGTTTCAAGTGCGGCGTTAAATAGTCACAAAATCGTAACTATTTGTTTTTAAACAACAATTTTTTGTATTTTCCAACCGCTGGTGCCGGTAGTCTGGATTGAACAGACGACCTACCGCTTACAAGGCGGTTGCTCTACCACTGAGCTATACCGGCGCAGCCGCGCATTATACCTGCGCGGCGGGCACGTTTGCCTTGTGATTCACACGCTTGTGTTGCCGGTCATTTCACCGCCGAGTGGCGCATCTTACACCGCGCGGATCACCGCCTCGCAGAAGTTCGCCCCAACGTCGCGCTTATAGCCTACTATGACTTGCAGAGGGACTTCCTCTGGCGTCACAGGACTTATCATGAGCTTCACATTGCACAAGGATACAAAACCCTTTCTCTTGGGCGCACTTGCAGGAGCGGCGTTACTCGCATGGGGCGGGTTTGAACTGGTCGGGTGGAAATCCACCGGCAGCGTGGAACGGCTCGTCAAAGGACAGTCCGAGACAGCCGTGGCCGCCGCGCTTGGCAAAATTTGCAGCGTGCAATTCAATAGCGCCGCGAATCTGCCCGAGCGTTTGGCCGAGTTGCAAAAAACCGACCGCTGGTCTCGCGGCGGCATATTGAGCAAGGCCGGGTTCGCCACCATGCCCGGCGAGAAGGAACCACGCAACGGCGTGGCGGAGGCTTGCGCCAATCTGTTGGTGCCCGAGAAAGCGTAATCGCGCGGCACGCATCAATTCGCAAATGTCTCCCTGAAGCCGGCGGCCTGACAGGCACGACTTGATCGCCTGTTCGCCTCCGCGCTTTCCGGTTGCACCGGCGCCCCACTATAATCGACCTTCGATTTTGTGATGGGAACAACCATGAGGGAAGCAACACCAATCGGCCTCGTCGGCATCGGCTTGATGGGCATGGCATGCGCCAAACGCATGCGCGCGGCGGGCCTCGCGTTGCTCGGCTACGACGTGGATGCAAAAAAACTCGATGCGTTTACCGCGTTGGGCGGTAGTGCGGCATCATCGGTAGCCGAAATCGCGCGCGTTTGTGATCAAGTGGTGATGGCCGTATTCAATACCGAACAGGTCGAGCAAACCGTCGATGCCCTGGTAGCCGCAATGCCCGCGGGCAAGGCTCCGCTCATCGCGCTGTGCGTGAGCACCTGCGACCCGGATCGAATATCAGCGCTGGTGGCGCGCACGCCCGCGAACAAATTGCGTTACGTCGAGTCGCCGGTGTCCGGCACCAGCGATCAAACCGAAAAAGGCGACGCGCTGGGCATGATCGGCGGCGACCCTGCCGCCGCCGAAGAAGCGAAAGCCGTGCTGGATGCGATCTGCCCGCGCCGCCATCACTTGGGCGCGGCAGGCAATGGCGGCCGGGCGAAATTAGCGATCAATCTGATTTTGGGTGTGAATCGCGCCGCGCTGGCCGAAGGCCTGGTGTTCGCGCAAAAACTCGGCCTCGATCCCGGCGCGTTTTTGAAAGTAGCGCGCGAATCCGCCGCACAGTCGCAAGTGATGGACATCAAAGGGCCGAAAATGGTCAGTGGCGATTACACGCCGCACGGCTTCATCACACAGACGCGCAAGGATTTTTTGCTGATGCTCGAACAAGCGAAAGCACGCGGACAGGGTTTGCCGCTCGCCGAAACTTACGTGAACATCGTTGACGGTTGTGTGACGGCGGGCGAAGGCAACCTCGACAACTCGATCGTGATCGAGGAAATACGGCGGCGCAAACCAAAATAACGGCGATGGGAAAATTCGCGCGCGGCACGTCACGCTGGATTGCAACGCTTGTGTCTTGCGCATGCGTGTTCGCAAGCTGTGCGCAAGCGCAGGACTATCCGGTCAAGCCCATCCGCATTTACGCCAACCAGCCGGGCGGCATATTCGATTTCATGGCGCGCATTTTCGCGCAGGGGCCGGGCGGCCCGCTGGGCCAGCCAGTCATTGTTGACAACCGCCCCGGCAATATCATTCCGGCCGAAATCGTCGCCAAGGCGCCGCCCGATGGCTACTCGGTGCTGTCGCACGGCGGCGCGCTCGCAATGGGCGCGCTGGTGCAAAAAATGCCATACGAGCCGCTGACGGATTTCGCGGCGATCTCGTGGACCGCGAGCGCGCCGCTGGTGGTCACCGTGCACCCGTCGGTGCCGGCGAAATCCATACGTGATTTGATCGCGCTGGCGAATGCGCGCCCCGGCGCGCTCAATTACGCATCCACCGCCATCGGCAGTACGCCACATCTGGCGACCGAATTGTTCAAACACATGGCCGGCGTGAAAATCACGCACATCCCGTACAAAGGCGCGGGTGCAGCGCTGGTCGATCTCATCAGCGGGCAGGTGCAATTGCTGTTTGCCGTGCCCAACGCGGTGGTCGAGCACGCGCGTAGCGGCAGGTTGCGCACGCTGGCGGTGACAAGCGCGGAGCCGTCGGCGCTGCTGCCAGGGTTGCCTACAGTCGCCGCATCGGGATTGCCGGGCTTCGAGTCGGTAGGCATTTACGGCATGTTCACCACCGCGCGCACGCCCGATGCAATCATCCGGCGGCTGCATCGCGAATTCGTGCGCGCGCTCAACACCGAAGACGCGAAGAAACGCCTCGCCGGTTCCGCGCTGGAGGCGGTGGGCAGTACGCCGGAACAGTTCGACGCGAAGTTCCGCAACGAATCCGCGCGCATGGAAAAAGTCATCAAGGCCGCCGGCATACGCATCGAGTAAACAGTAGTGTCATTGTAAGGATCAACATCATGGGCAGGCTATCGGGAAAAGTTGCTTTCATCACCGGCGCTGGCGCGGGCATCGCCAAGGCAAGCGCACTCGCGTTCGCGCGCGAAGGCGCCAAGGTTGCGCTTGCCGAGATAAAAGCGGACTTGGGGCGCGCCACGGAAAATCAGATTCGCGAGGCGGGCGGCGATGCATTGTTCATCGAAACCGATGTCACTCAGGACGACTCGGTCAAGCGCGCCATCGACGCGGCGGCCGCGCGTTACGGGCGGCTCGACATCCTGATGAACTGTGCGGGCGGTTCGCTGGTGGAAGACGTGCCCGTGCACAGAATGGATCTGGCGGTGTTCGAGCGCACCATTGCGCTCAACCTGCGCCACCCTTTCCTCACCTGCCGCCACGGCATCCCGCACATGATCGCAAGTGGCGGCGGCTCCATCATCAACTTCAGCACCTGGCTCGCGCACATCGGCGTGGAGAAACCCGCCTACGCCGCCGCCAAGGGCGGCATCGTCGCCTTCACCCGCACGCTTGCCACCGAATACATGAATGACGGCATCCGCGCCAATGCCATCGCGCCCGCCACGGTGCGCACCGAGCGCTCGATCGCGCGCTGGGAAAACCCGGACTCGAACGCGCCCAAGCCCTCCGCCGCGGTGCAGGCGCGCATGGCGGTGTCGCGCAAACTGTTTCCGTTTTCAGTGGCAGAGTCCGAAGACATCGCGGCGGTCGCGGTGTTTCTAGCCTCGAACGAATCGCGCACCATCACCGGCGCGGTGATACCAGCCGACGGCGGGCGCTCCGCCTGCTTCAAGCAGCACATGCCGGAGTGAGCGACTCGCGGAGCGCGGCGCAACGAATTCGCGGATAATTACTTCTTAAATCAACCCACGGGAAATCCAGTCATGAAACGCACGATACAACGCATGGAAGTATTCGCTGTCGAAATGCCGCTCTCGGGTACATTCACCAGTGCCGGGATTTCCAAGCAGGTCACCAAGTGCGTGGTGGTTCGACTCACCGCGTCGGATGGCACCTGGGGCATCAGCAGCATCGAACCTTCCGCCAACGCAAAATCGCCGGGTACCGCGAAGGAACTTGCAGCGGCCATGAAGGAGAAAATTGCCCCTGCCATCGTCGGGCAAGACCCGCTCAACATCCATCGGCTGATCGAACTGTTCGACAAGTTAACACCCACGCAACCGGGCGCGGGCGCAGGCGTGGAAATGGCGTGCATCGATCTCGCCGCGCGCATTCACGGCGTCTCCATGCATACCTACCTCGGCGGCACGGTGATGCCGGAAGTGCGATTCAACGGCTGGATCGGCGCACTGCCGCCGGACGAAGCCGCAAAAGAAGGCTTGCGCTGGCAGAAAGCCGGCTTCAAGTCGGCGAAGATCAAGGTCGGCGGCGGCGGCATACAGGCCGATCACGACCGCGTCGCCGCGGTGCGCGCGGCGGTGGGCAGCAGCATGCAACTGCGCATCGACGCCAACTGCCTTTACGACGCCGGCACTTCGCTGCAACTCTGCAAACTGGTCAAGCCCTACAATTTGCAGTTGTTCGAGCAACCCGCGCCGAAAGAGGATTTCGAGGGTCTCGCGAAAGTGCGCAAGCACGGCGGCATCCCCATCATGGCCGACGAATCAGTGAGCGATCACGCAAGCCTGATGGAGGTCATCAAGACGGGCGCCGCCGACTACGTGAAGTTCGGCATCAAACAAGCCGGCGGCATCCTGCGCGCGCAGCGCATGATCGCCACCGCCGAGGCCGCGGGCCTGCCAGTGGTGATCGGGCACGGCTTCGGCCTCGATCCAAGTACGCTTGCCGAATGCATGTTGTCGGCCACTTCGCGCAACGTATTGGCCGGACTGGAATGCGTAGGCCCGCTCAAGGTGGTGGATACCGTGACCACCACGCGGCTGGATATTTCGACAGGCACTTTGCTATTGACCGACGCGGCGGGGCTGGGCGTCAGTCTTGATGAGGCGAAGCTTGAGAAGTATCGGTACAAGTAGATTGCAATAGTCACGACGTCACGACCGCTTTCAGCCGAACGGCGCAATGCCTTCGGCAATTACGCCCTACAATATTACTTCGCGTGTCACCGCCCGCGTGTCCCCAAACGACGCCACATAAACCGAGTGCGTCCCCGGCCCGCCGGCGACAAGTATCCCAACACCAGAAGCATCCTTTGAAATCGGCAGCAAAGTTTCCTCGGTAATCGTACCCAGCTCATCCGAACGTGCATTCTGCGTGCGCACGATTTCGATTTTCGCCATGCGGCCCGCGCGCATTTTTGATTGCTCCCACAGGCGGCGCTTCACTTCGGCTTTACTCAAGCCACCCGCTTTTAAAACTTCGGCGTGTTCGGGCGAGAGGATGATCCACGGCTCGCCGTTGATCCAATAGTCGTTGCTGCCGGGAAACGCCATGGTGTCGGCAAGCACTTTTATCAGATCATCGGCGTTCTTGGCGTGCGTGTTGATGTTGTGCGTGCCCGCGGCGCCGATGACCGTCACCGCGCTTTGATTGGGCTTCAATCCGCGCTCCACGTGCAGCGGCTCCCACGGACTCTGCGCTTCGTTCTCGGCGCAGCAGAATGAAAATTTGCCGGGCTGGCCGTGTGTGGCGCGATCCATGTCGCCGGGCAGCGCGCCGCCGATGTTTTGCATTATCAACCTCAGCGCACGGCCCAGCGTTGCATTCGCCACCGTGCCCTGGCCGAGGCAATTCATGCCACCGTTGACACCCAGTTGTTCGGCGATGGGGCCGTTGACCACCAGCCATATCGCCACCGGGTTGGTGGTGGCCTGTATGCCTTGCAGATTAAATTCTTTCGCGCTCGTCGCCTGTGTCGCCGCGATCAGCACCGGCAGATGATCGGGGCGGCAGCCGGCCATCACCGCGTTGATCGCGATACGTTCCACTGTCGCCGCGCCAAAGCCGGGGGCGACGGTGGCGACAACTTCGTCGGGCTTGCGGCTGGTGCACGAGAGCATGCGCTCGACGCGCTCGCGCGTGGGCGGCACCACGGGCAGGCCGTCGCTCCAGCGCCGAAGATGGAAAAATTCGATCAGCTCGTCGAGGTCATCCGGCGCCTCGACCAGCATTGCGCGCGTCAGTGGTACGGGAACCGCGCTCATTTCGCCGCCGCCAGTCTGGCGATTTCACCCACGCACTTTTCCGCGAGCGCGCGCACGTCCTCGCGCGTGCGGCTGCCGAAAGGATGCGGGATTACCGCCAGCGGCAGATCCGGAAACCCGAGCGAACGCGCCTGCGCTTTTCCAAGCGTGGTGAACGCGGTGGACACCACCGTCACCGCCGAGCGGCCGCGCCTGGCGATTTCTACACTGTCGTGGACACTCCACGACGTGCAGGAGCCTCAGTCGCCGGAGCCGGTGACGACAAGGTCGCACTGCGACGCAAGTTCGTCGAGCACTTCAGCCGCCGCGGGCATCGACGCGCCGCGCTTGGCGCGCTTGACCACGGTTTTCACGCCGTAGCGCGCGGAGAGCAACTCGGCGAGATCATCGACGAGATAATTAAAATTAGGCTTGGCGTTGTCGATGAAACCGACAACCTTGCCCGTCAGATCGCCCAGCGGACGGCGCAAATTTTGCGGCACGCTCGCGGTTGGCGCGGTGGGGTCATATACCTGCATGATTTAGTCCTTGTAGTTCAAAAACTTAAAAACATTTAAGCCACGGATGAACACAGATAAACACAGATGACTTCAAAAACCAGTGAAAATAAACAGCAATAAAAACAAATACTTACAGAACTCTCTGGATCGCGCCTTAGATTTTATCTGCGTTAATCTGCGTTCATCCGTGGCTAAAAGCCCTTGACCTTAATTCAGCTCAGCCAACCCGCCGAATGCGCGCGCCGAGCTTGGAGAGTTTTTCCTCGATCGCTTCGTAGCCGCGATCCAGATGATAAATGCGATCAACCGTGGTGGTGCCGCGTGCGACCAGCCCGGCAATCACCAGACTTGCCGAGGCGCGCAGATCGGTGGCCATCACGGTTGCGCCATCGAGCGCGGCCACGCCTTTGACCACCGCGGTGTTGCCGTCAACCTCGATGTCGGCGCCCAGGCGTTGCAGCTCCTGCACGTGCATGAAGCGGTTTTCGAAAATGTCTTCGTGCACCACGCCCGTGCCGATGGCGATGCTGTTCAAGGCCACGAACTGCGCCTGCATGTCGGTGGGGAACGCCGGGTACGGCGCGGTACGGAAATTGACGGCTTTCAAGCGGCCGCTGGATTCAATGCTGATCCAATCCGCGCCGGTTTCGATTTTGGCGCCCGCTTCGCGCAGCTTGCCGAGCACGGCATCCAGTGTATCGGGCCGCGCGCCGGTGACACGCACCTTGCCGCCGCTCACCGCCGCCGCCACGAGAAAGGTGCCGGTCTCGATGCGGTCCGGCATCACCGCGTGGCGCGCGCCATGCAGTTTGGCGACGCCCTCGACGGTAATGGTGTCCGTGCCCGCCCCGCTGATCTTCGCCCCCATGGCGGTAAGACACGCCGCAAGATCGGGGATTTCCGGCTCGCGCGCGGCATTTTCGATCACCGTTGTGCCCTCGGCAAGGGTTGCCGCCATCATCAGGTTTTCGGTGCCGGTGACGGTGACAAGATCCATGCAGATGCGCGCGCCCTTCAAGCGCTGCGCGCGCGCGATCATATAGCCGTGCTCCATGGTGATGGCGGCGCCCATCGCCTGCAAGCCCTTCAGATGCTGATCCACCGGACGCAAGCCGATGGCGCAGCCGCCGGGCAGCGACACGCGCGCCTCGCCAAAACGCGTCACCAGCGGGCCCAACACAAGCACCGAGGCACGCATGGTTTTCACCATTTCGTAGGGCGCCTCCGGCTTGGTGATATTTGCCGCGCACAACTCGACGCCCAGCTTCTCGTCGACCGAGATCGCCACGCCCATCTGCCCCAGCAGGGTAAGCATGGTTGTCACGTCGCGCAGGTGCGGCACGTTGGCGACCATCAACGGCTCGGCGGTGAGCAGCGCCGCAGTCAATATCGGCAGCGCGGCGTTCTTGGCGCCGGAAATAGCCACCTCGCCAGAGAGTGGAACGCCGCCTTCTATTGCAAGTTTGTCCAAACTTAACCCCTTCACCGCAGAGGCGCGAAGGCGCAGAGAAATACCGCAGAGAAATGCTTTTCTCTGCGAATCCTTTGCGCCTTCGCGCCTCCGCGGTTAAGCATTTGACTTTTTACTTAGCCGCCCAATCCTCGGGCGTCAGCGTTTGCATCGACAGCGCGTGGATTTCCTCGCGCATGCGGTCGCCCAGCGCCTTGTAGACGATCTGGTGCTGCTGCACTTTGTTCTTGCCGCGAAACAGCGCGCTTACGATCACGGCCTCGAAGTGATGGCCGTCGCCGTTGCATTCGACATGATCGCATTGCATGCCGGTCTCGATGTAGCTCTTGAGTTGGTCGGGAGTAGTCATGATGTTATTGCCTCGGTTTATGGGCGGTATATGAACAACAATATTGTGCCGGCCGGAAACCGGGAAGCGCTTGCCTCACGAAGTTACCAGCAGTTCATCCACGCCGTAGAGCTCGATCAGGCTCTTCAGATTAGCGGGGTAATTCACGTACTCGATCACGCGCTTGCCGCGCAGCGCGGCGCGGCGCCATTCAAGCAGCAGGCTCACAGCGGTGGAATCGACTTCGGTGATGCCCGACAAATCAACGGTGACCGCGGGCGCGCTGAACACGCGATTGCCCTCTTCGAGCACCGCGCCCACGGTGTCCAGCGTCACCGGGCCCGCAATTGCGCCACGGCTGCCATCCATCGAGATCATTTTTGCGCCGCCTGCGCCAATTTGTTGTTGCGCTCGGACAAGGTCTTGATGAGGCCGTCAACGCCGTGTTTCTGCACTTCGGTGTTGAAGGTATTGCGGTAATTTTCAATGAGGCTCACGCCCTCGATCTTCAGGTTGTAGACCTTCCAGCCGGCGTCGGTTTTTTCCATGCTGTAGTCCACCGCCACCGGCGGGCCGCCCTGCTGCTTGATCAGCGACTGCACCACCACATCGGTGTCGCCCGCGGCCATGCGCACCGGCCGATACTCGATGGCCTGATTTTTGTACTGCGTGAACGCGGTGGTGTATGTGCGCACCAGCAGCATGCGAAACTCGCTCACCAATCGCTGTTGCTGCTCGGCGCTCGTGCCGCGCCAGTTGCGGCCCATCGCCAATTGCGTCATGCGCGGAAAGCTGAAGTGCGGCAGCACTTTCGCCTCGACCAGATCGATGAGTTTTTTCTGATTGCCCGACTGAATATCCTTGTCGGCGCGTATCAACGCGAGCACTTCGTCCGTGACGCTGCGCGCCAGTGCGTCAGGTGCAACCGGCGCCGCGGTTTGCGCCAGCGCTGATGCCGATGACAAAAACGTCAATAAAAACAAATACTTACATATTCTTATCATGCGTAACTCCAATGCCGTTGCTGGTTACTTCTTATCGCCGCCTTCCGCGGCTTTGCTGTACAAAAACTGGCCGATCAACTTTTCGAGCACCACCGCCGACTGCGTGTGCTTGACGCGTTCGCCGCTCGCCAGGTTGGCGCTGTCGCCGCCGCCCTCGAGCCCGATGTATTGCTCGCCCAGCAGGCCCGATGTGAGTATCGACGCGGTGGTGTCTTTCGGAAATTTAAAATTCTTGTCGATGTTCATCACCACGCGCGCGACGAATTTCTCGTTGTCGAATTTCACCTCGGCCACGCGTCCCACCACCACGCCCGCGCTCTTCACCGGCGCGCGCGGTTTCAGGCCGCCGATGTTGTCGAAGTTGGCTGTGAGCGGATAAGTTTCGCTGACACTGACGCTGCTCATGTTGCCCACCTTCAACGCCAGCACCAAGAGCGCGGCGACCCCCGTCACCACGAAGAGACCCACCCATAAATCCATGGTTGATCGTTCCATCTATACCCCCCGAAACATGAATGCCGTCAAGATAAAATCCAGAAACAAAATCGCCAGCGATGAGGTGACCACCGTGCGCGTGGTGGCGCCCGACACGCCCTCGGCGGTCGGCGGCGCATCGTAGCCCTCGAACAGCGCGATTGAAGTCACCGCCACGCCGAACACAAAACTCTTGATCACGCCATTGAGTATGTCTTCGCGAAAATCCACCGCGCTTTGCATCTGCGACCAGAACGAGCCTTCGTCCACCCCGATCAGCACCACGCCGACGAGATAACCGCCAAAAACGCCCATCGCGCTGAACATCGCCGCCAGCAGAGGCATCGAAATCACCCCCGCCCAGAAGCGCGGCGCCACCACGCGCGAAATCGGGTCCACCGCCATCATCTCCATCGCGGACAACTGCTCGGTTGCCTTCATCAGGCCGATCTCGGCCGTCATCGCCGAGCCGGCGCGGCTCGCGAAAAGCAGCGCCGACACCACAGGCCCCAATTCGCGCACCAGCGACAGCGCGACCAGAATGCCCAGCGCCGATTCGGAGCCATAGGTGGTCAGCGTTTGATACCCCTGCAAGCCCAGCACCATGCCGACGAACAAACCCGACACCAGGATGATGATGAGCGACAGCGCGCCGGTGAAATAAAGCTCGCGCACCACCAGCCGCGGACGCTTCAGACTCGTGCCCGAACTCGCCAGCGTGCGCGCGATAAAACGCGCCGCGTAACCCAGCCGCAGCACGCTGTCGGTAGTGCGCGCACCGACGCCGCGTATCGATGATGTGAGACCCGTCAGCATATCAGGCGCTCAATCTCATGTCGTCGGCGAGCTTGCGCGCGGGGTATTGATACGCCACCGGGCCGTCGGCCTCGCCATACACAAACTGGCGCACCAGCGGGTCGGTGGAGTTGCGCATCTGATCGGGCGTGCCGTGCGCCACCATCTTTCCGTCCGACAGGTAATACACGTAATCGACCACCTCCATCGCCTCGTGCACGTCGTGCGTGACCACGATCGAAGTCGCACCCAGCGCGCTGTTCAGCCGCTTGATGAGATTGCTGATGATGCCCATCGCAATCGGATCAAGCCCGGTGAACGGTTCATCATAGAGCATCAGCGCCGGGTCAAGCGCGATGGCGCGCGCCAGCGCCACGCGCCGCGCCATGCCGCCGGATAATTCGGAGGGCATCAGCGCGTGCGCGCCACGCAAGCCCACCGCATGCAGCTTCATCATCACCAGGTCACGTATCATCGCCTCGGACAAATCCGTGTGCTCGCGCATCTGGAACGCCACGTTATCGAACACCGACAGATCGGTGAACAACGCGCCGAACTGGAACATCATGCCCATGCGCCGGCGCAGTTTGTAAATGCCGTCCTGATCAAGATCATTGACCAACTGCCCGTCAACGCGCACCTCGCCGCGTTTCGCCTTCATCACGCCCGCCATCAGCCGCAGCAGCGTGGTCTTGCCCGAACCGCTGATGCCCATGATCGCCACCACGCTGCCGCGCGGTATCGTCATGTTGATGCCGGTGAGGATGGGCCGCACGCCGTAGGCGTAGCTGACATCCTTGATTTCTATGAAGTTTTCTGGGGGCACAAGATTTACGGCAATGCGGCAAAGTGTGGCATTTTAGCGGCTCGCCCCTGTAATCACAATCAATCAACCGTGTGAAGCCGATTTACCCGATGCGGTGTTTAGGCTAAGTTAGGCGCATGCAAAATCCCGCGCTGCGCTTTCGCAATCTGCACAAGTCGTATGGCGGCGCGGCGGCGCTGACCGGCTTCACGCTAGACGTGGCGCGCGGCGCATGTTTTGGCATCGCCGGGGCCAACGGCGCGGGCAAAACCACGCTGATCAAATGCATGCTCGATTTTTGCGACATCGACGGCGGCGAGATTTTCATCATGGGTGTGCCGCACCGCGAGACCGCATCACGCGCGCCGCTCGCCTTCCTGCCCGAACGCTTCAACCCGCCGTATTTTTTGAGCGGACGCGATTTCTTGAAGCACATGGCCGCCCTTTACCGCACGCCGCACGACGAAGCCGCCGCGCTGGCGATGCTGGAAGACCTGGGCCTCGACGCCGCCGCGCTCGACAAAACCGCGCGCGACTACTCCAAGGGTATGACACAGAAGCTGGGGCTGGCCGCATGTTTTCTGTCAGGCCGCGAAATCCTCGTGCTCGACGAACCCGCAAGCGGCCTCGATCCACGCGCCAGAGTGCTGGTAAAGCGCAAGCTCGCGGCGTTGCGCGCGGCGGGGCGCACGATTTTTTTCACATCACACGCGCTCGCCGACGTGGAAGAAATGTGCGATCAGGTTGCAGTGATTCACGGCGGCCAACTCAAATTCAGCGGCACGCCGGCTGAGCTGACCGCGAGCCAAGGCGCAGACGATATCGAGCAGGCGTTTATGGCGCTCACTGCTGAAGGTCAGACATGATCGAAGTCACCATCCCGATCAGACGGCTGATGTTGGGGAAACCCGCCGCTATACACCCACTACAGCAACGCCGCCAGCGCCGCCTCGCGCCCCGCGATGCGCCCGTAGGTAGCCCCCGCCATCATGCCCGAGCCTGACGCGTAGTTGCCCACCCACAGCCCGCCAACCATCTCGCCCGCCGCATACAAACCAGGGATCGGTCTGCCGGCGACGTGCTGCATCTGCGCGGTTTTGGCATCGACTTTCATGCCGCCGAAGGTGAAGGTCATGCCGCAGCGCACGGCCCAGCCTTCGAATGGCGGTTCCTCGATGCTTAATGTGTAGTTGCTCTTGTTGAGCGCGAGCCCCTTGGTGCACTTGCCGTCGAGTTTGTAGCGATCCGGATTGAACGTGCCGGGCTGGATCGCGGCGTTGAATTCGCGCACGGTGCGCACGAAGTTGTCCGTGCGGATATCGAGTTCCTGTGCCAGCGCTTCCAGCGTGTTGGCCTTCGCGCCGGTGGCCTTGGCGTAATTGGTGGGATAGAGATTCAGCTTGCGCGCCTTGGCGTCGAGTATCTGAAACGCGACGCCGCCCGGCTGCGACAAGATCGCGCGGCCCATCTTGGCATAGGTGCGCCCGCGTGTGTCTTCACCTTCGTCGGCGAAACGTTCGCCGTTCATGTTGACCATGATCGAATACGGATAGACGTAGCGATCCATGCTGTCGCCGCCCGCCAGCGCATGCGACGAGGGCACGGTGAATGCGGGCACATTGATGTCCTGCGGCGAAGCGTGACAGGTGCTCCAACTGCCGTAGGGCATGGCGCCGATGTCCATCGCCATTTTCAAGCCATCGCCGGTGTTGAAAGGCACGCCGCGGATGCGCACCATGTCCCACCCGGGGCCGAGGTAGCGCGCGCGCATTTCGGGGTTGGATTCAAAGCTGCCGCAGGCGAGGATCACCGCCTTGGCGCTGAATTTCTGGATGCCTTGCGGCGTCAATGCCGCAACACCCGTGACGCGGCCCTGCGCGTCCTGCGTGAGTTCCAGCGCCGAGGTGTCGTAGTGAATTTGCGCGCCGCGCTGTTCGAGCACGTTGTAGTAGCGCTGCTGCATGCCGTAACCGCCGCCGTTCATCATCACGATGTTGTCGCCCAGCGCCTGCGCGCCGATCGACGGCACCCAATCCTGTCCGTTTTCGGCGAGCCAGTGAACCGTGTCGCGCGATTCGGTGACGTGCACTTGCAGCAACTCCTCGTCGCTCTGATTGTTGGTGACGCGCATCACCTCGTCCCACGACTCCTCCTCGGTGCGGCGCGGCAGGCGCTCGATCAGCGATCGCAGTTCAGCCTCGCTCGCGTTGCGCACCAGCGGCCGCAAATCCTCGATGCCGTGAAACACAAAACGCATGTGCCCGGTCAACGCGCTGTTGCCGCCGCGATCCTTCTTCGAGGCTTTCTCCAGCATGCCGACACTCACCTTCTTTTCCAGCGCGGAGAGCGCCGCGCAGCACGCGGCATTGCCCGCGCCAACTATCAACACATCGTAATGAATTGCTTCGCTTGCCATGAACTGCTCCAGAAAACGTCAAAAATTAGACGCGGATTTACGCAGATACACGCGGATTGAAAACCACTACCGTCGTTCCCGCGCAGGCGGGAACCCATAACACACTGCCACTTGCGACAATGTATGGATGCCCGCCTGCGCGGGCATGACATGAATGGGTTGAATCCGCGTGTATCTGCGTAAATCCGCGTCAAAAAAGTAGTTACTGCACCTGCCGGATATTCGCCGCCTTCACCACCTTGACCCACTTTGCCACGTCGCGCTGAACCACCTCGCGGAACAACTCCGGCGGGCCGTCGGCGGCTTCTATGCCTTCGGTGATGAAGCGTTCCTTGATCTCCGGCGACTGCGCGGCCTTGCGAATCTCTCTGTTCCACGGCGTCACCACTTCGGCGGGCAAGCCCTTCGGCCCCCACAGGCCGTACCACAATGTCGCTTCAAAGCCCGGCAGCGTTTCGGCGATGGTTGGGATATCCGGCAGCGCCTTGCTGCGATTGGCGTTGGTGACCGCTATACCGCGCAACCTGCCGGTTTTCACGTGCGGCAGCATGACGCCCAGCGTGCCCATGATGAGTTGCACCTGGCCGCTTAACAAATCACTCAGCGCGGCGCCCGTGCCCTTGTACGGCACATGCGTCATCTGGATGCCGGCCATCATGATCAGCAGTTCGGTGATGAGATGCGTGTTGCCGCCGGTGCCGGTGGAAGCGAAATTAAGCGCGCCGGGTTTCGCTTTCGCCAGCGCGATCAATTCCTTCACGTTGCGCGCCGCCACCGACGGATGCAACGTGAGCAATACGCCCGCGTCGCCGATCAGCACGATCGGCGTGATGTCGCGCACCGCGTCGTACGGCAGCTTGAACAACGCCGCGTTGGTGGCATAACTCGTCGATACCATGCACAGCGTGTAGCCATCCGGCACGGCGCGCACGGCGGTTTCAGCACCAATGGTTCCGCCGCCACCCGCGCGATTATCGACAACGATAATTTGCCCCGCCGACTCGGCGAATTTTTGCGCGAAGCCGCGCGCCATGATGTCGGTGCCACCGCCCGGCGGGAAGGGAACGATAAGCCGCACCGGGCGCGACGGATACGATTCAGGCTTGCGCTGGGCTATCGCCTCGCCTGCGAAAGAACACAAAATTATCAATAAAAAGAATAACTTATGCATGCATCTCGCTCCTGCATCAGGCGCGGGTTACGCGCGCAATTGATCAAACACATAGTTTAGTATCCCGCCGCATCGATACCACGCGATCTCGCGCAGTGTATCGAGCCGGCAGCGTAGCGCCAGCGATTCGGTTGCGCCACTGGCGCGGCGGATCGTGCAGTTGATCGTCGCGCGCGGCTTTATCTCCGGCGTGATGCCGGCGATATCAACCAGCTCGGAGCCGTCGAGATTGAGTGATTTCCAAGTCACGCCCGCCGGCAATTCCAGCGGCACCACGCCCATGCACACGAGATTGGAGCGGTGGATGCGCTCGAAACTCTCGGCAATGATGGCGCGCACGCCGAGTGCCGCCGGTCCCTTGGCGGCCCAGTCACGCGATGAGCCGCAGCCGTATTCCTTGCCGGCGAACATCACCATGGGAATTTTCTTTGCGGCGTATTTCTCGGCCGCGTCGTAGAACGGCATGATTTCGCCGCCGGGAAAATGCCGCGTGTAGCCGCCTTCTTTCGGCGCGCAGATGTGATTGCGGATGCGGATGTTGGCGAGCGCGCCGCGTATCAGCACTTCATGGTTCGAACGGCGCAGCAGATACGTGCCCCATTCCTTGAACGGAATGCCCAGCGATTCGAGATACAAAGCCGCCGGCACGCCCTTGGAAATCGCGGAAAGCGGCGCGATGTGATCGGTGGTGATGCTGTCGCCCAACAGCGCGAGTATGCGCGCGCCCTGAAAATCGCCGCGCGGGTTCTTGGCGAGCCACGCGTCGCTGAAAAACGGCGGCTGTTTGATCATCGCGCTCGCCGCGTCCCAGCGGAACGTTGCGCCTTCGGGCTCCTGGATCGCTTTCCATCGCGGCCCGCCGTCCTCGCAAGTGCCGTAGCGTTGCACAAATTGCTCGCGCCTCAGATGGCGCTCGACGACCTGTGCAATTTCTTCATCCGCCGGCCATACGTCCTTGAGATACACCGGCTTGCCATCACTGCCGGTGCCCAGCGCGTCTTTGGTAATGTCGGTGAGGATGGTGCCGGCGATGGCATACGCCACCACCAGTGGCGGCGACACCAGATAGGCGCCTTTGACTTCCGGGTGGATGCGCCCTTCAAAATTGCGATTGCCCGACAGCACCGAGCACAAGGTGAGGTCTTTGTTCTCGATCTGCTCGCTGATGTGCGGCGGCAGCGAACCGGAGCCGCCCGCGCACGTCATGCAGCCATAGCCGACCACCTGAAAGCCGAGTGCATCGAGTGATTTTTGCAGACCGGATTCATTCAGGTAATCGCTCACCACCGCCGAGCCGGGCGATAGCGACGTTTTCACCCACGGCTTGGGTTTCAGCCCTTTGCGTTCGGCATTGCGCGCCAGCAAGCCCGCGGCGACCAGCACGATCGGGTTGGAGGTGTTGGTGCAACTGGTGATCGCGGCAATCGCCACATCACCTTCGCGCACTTCGCCAGCGGCGCGCGGCGCATCGGCGGCAGGTATCCGCACAGCCGGAAAGCCTTTCAAGAAACTCGTGGCGGCATACGACAGATCATGCCGCTCCTGCGGCAGGCGCGGGCCGGAGACCGAATGCTCGATGGCGGCCAGATCAATTTCCAGCGCATCGCTGAATACCGCGTCGGCCGGCGCTTCGCTCCACAGCCCTTGCGCCTTGGCATACGCCTCGGCCAGCGCGATGTCTTCGGCCGCGCGCCCGGTGAGTTCGAGATAACGCAGCGTCTCCTCGTCGATCGGGAAAAACGCCATGGTCGCGCCGTACTCGCACGCCATATTGGAGAGCGTGGCGCGCTCCGCGAGGCGCAGTTGGCTGACCCCCGGCCCGTGAAACTCCACCCACTTGCCGATCACGCCCTGTTCGCGCAAGCGCTTGGTCACGGTCAACGCGAGATCGGTGGTCATCACGCCGGGTTTTAATTTGCCGACGAGACGGCAACCGACCACCTCGGGGATCACCATCGAAATCGGCTGCCCCAACATGGCGGATGCCGCCTCGATGCCGCCGACCCCCCAGCCCATCACGCCCAGCGAATTGATCATCGGCGTGTGGCTGTCGCAGGCCACCAGCGAATCGGGGAACGCGTAGCGTTGCCCGTTGATCGTCTCGTTCCACACCGGCCGCGACAAAAACTCCAGATTCACCTGATGAATGATGCCGGCACCCGGTGGTATCACGCGAAAATTGCGGAACTCACGCTGCGCCCATTTCACCAGCTCGTAGCGTTCGCGGTTGTCCTTGAATTCGAGTTCGAGATTTTTTTCATACGCGTCTGCGGTGCCCGCGTACTCCGTGATCACCGCGTGATCGATTACGAGATCGGTCGCGCGCAGCGGATTCACCTTGCGCGGATCGGCGCCGGCGCGCACCATCGCGTCGCGCATGGCCGCCACGTCCGCGAGCATCGGCACGCCGGAAGAATCTGGCAGCACCACGCGCGTGGGGTTCAGCGACACGCCGCGCTCCGAATGCGGATTGTCCACCCACGCCGCCAGCGCGCGGATGTCATCGGCGGTGACGGTGTCGCCATCCTCGTGACGCAGCAGATTTTCCAGCAGCGCACGCTGCGTGACCGGCAGGCGGCGTATGCCCGCACCGAGTTTCTTTTCGGCCGCGGCAAGACTGAAAATCTGGTATTCGGCGGCGCCGACTTTCAAATTTTGTTTTGCGCCGAAGGTGTCGAGTGTGGTGATCTGCATGAGGTCTATGCCTGTGACAAAGTTCGTAGGATGGGTGGAGCGCAGCGTAACCCATCAGCACTTTCCGCGCCGCCAAGAGATGGGTTGCGCTACGCTCCACCCATCCTACTTAAGTTAATCGGGATTTTTCGTATACTACCGCGTCACTCCGCCAAGCAGAATTCCCAGTCCAGCAACTGAAACCAACGAGGCCCCGCCATGGAAGAATCCCGCAATAAACGCATGCTCGAATTATTCACCCCCGGCCGCGCCACCATGATGGCCGGCGCGCACAATGCACTTTCCGCGCGCATCATCGAAGCCGCCGGCTTTGAAACCATCTTGTTCACCGGCGCGGGCTTCGCCAACACCTATCTCGGCGTGCCCGACATGGGCCTCACTTCACTCAAAGAAGTAGTCGATCAGGTCGCGGCGATACGCGACGCCATCGACATCCCCATCCTCGCCGACGGCGACACTGGCTTCGGCAATGCGTTGAACGCACGCCGCACCGTACGCATGATGGAGCGCGCGGGCGCGAACGCGTTGCTGATCGAGGATCAGGTTTATCCCAAGCGCTGCGGCCACTTCGAGGACAAAGGCGTGATCCCAAAATCCGATATGGTGCAGAAAATCAAAGCGTGTGTGGACGCACGCCAGTCCGGCATGCTGATCCTCGCGCGCACCGACGCACGCGCGATCGAGGGGCTGGATGCCGCGATGGATCGCATGCGTGCCTATCAGGAAGCCGGCGCCGACCTGTTATTCATCGAGGCGCCGACCACGCTTGAAGAACTCGCGCGCATCCCGAAAGAAGTGCCGGGCCGGCATCTATGCAACATGGTCTACGGCGGCAAAACGCCGATCCCGTCGCAGAAGGCGCTGGGCGAAATGGGTTACGGCGTGATCTGCTACGCCAACGCCGCGCTGCAAGCCTCGATGCTGGCGATGAGCAACGTGATGAAGCATCTGAAGCAAAAAGGCTCGCTCGAAGGCACGGAGGACGCCGTGGTGCCATTCGCCGAACGACAGAAGTTCGTGGATTACGCGCGTTATGTGGAGATGGAAAAGAAATACAAGGGGAGTTGATCTGCAATCGTCATCCCAGGAGGCGCCGGGACAGCAGCGCGGGCATGTTTCTGCGGCCGTCCGCGATAAGGTAAACGCGCACCGTTTTATCCTCGACACGGTAAATAATGCGGTACGGCTTGAAGAGTGTTTGGCGAAACTTCCCGCTGCCGAAATCCAGTAACTCGGGAACGTAGGAGCCTCTCGCCGGCGTGAGAGCGAGGCTGTCGATCACCGCTTCGATCCGGTCAACGACATATTCAGCCCTGGAGCCACCGTCGCGCCCACTGATATAGCCGGCGATATCCTCGATGTCGCGCAGCGCGTCCGGGGAGATAATTACTTCACGGCGGCGCATCAGCGCTTCGCCAGCCCTGCGCGCACGCGGCGAAATGCCTCTTTTGAGGGAATTCCCTTGCCTTCGTCAAATTGACGTTCGCCGAGCGCAAGGATTTTCAATAACGCCAGTGTTTCCTGCGTCTGCTCGTACGATGCAATATCCTGAATCACCGCCGTCGCCTCGCCGTTCTGCGTGATGATCAACGGCTCCCGCTGCTCCGCCAATGTGCGGATGACCTCTGCCGCATTGGCCTTCAGGTAGCTGATCGGTTTAACCTGAGTGGAATACTTCATGTTCATCTCCTTACAGAGGAGACCAAATATAGTCTTAATTCAGGCTCCCCGCAAGCCATCAATCCGGCTTCATCCCCGAAACGCGCACCACCTCGCGCCACTTTTCGATCTCCGCCTTCACTTGCGCCTGAAATTGCGCGGGCGTGCCCGTGGCGACGAACGCGCCCTGCTTCGCCAGGTAATCGCGAATCTCGGTTGTTGCCAGCGCCTTGCCGGCTTCTTCGTTGATGAAGCGTATAGCACTGGCCGGTGTTGCGGCGGGCGCGAGCAGCCCATAGATTCCGCTGACATCCATGCCGCGCACGCCCTGTTCCTCCAGCGTGGGCAAATCGGGCAACGTCGGTATGCGCTTGGCCACCGCCGCAGCGATGGCTTTCAACTTGCCGGCCTGCGCCAAGGGTTGCACCGAGGGCACGGTTGAAAAGAACACCTGCAAGTCACCCGACAGCATCGCGGCTATCGCCGGCCCCGCGCCCTTGAAGGGCACATGCACGAGATTGGTTTTGGTCAGATGCTTGAACAACTCCGCGCCCAGGTGTTGCGTGGAGCCGTTGCCGCCGGAGCCATACATCAACGCGCCTGGATTTTTCTTCGCCAGCGCGATCAGCTCCGGCCCGGTTTTCACCGGCAGCGACGGATGCACCACCAGCATCTGCGGTATGGTCGCGATCTGCGTGATGCCGGCGAAATCACGCACGGTGTCGTACGGCAGCTTGGGGTACACCAGCGCGGAAATCATGAAGCTCGATGAAACGAGCAGGATGGTGTAGCCGTCGGGCGGCGATTTCGCCGCGATTTCACCGGCAATGGTTTGCCCCGCACCGCCGCGATTCTCGACCAAGACTTGTTGGCCGATGCGGTCGGTCAGCCGCTGCGCCACCACGCGGCCCAGCACGTCGTTGCCGCCGCCGGGCGGCGCGCCGATCAGCAGGCGCACGGGCTTTGCCGGATAGGACGCATGGGGCGCTTGGGGTGCTTGCGCGCCCGAATTGGCGGCCAGTGTAGCAATAAACACGTAACTTATTGATAATAAAAATTTTTCATAACTACTTTGCTCCGTCCTTTCGCGTCCATAATGCTAACCGGCAGCCTACCGCGCTGCTCGCATGGCCTACAATCATGTGCTCATTTTCGCTCAATTACCTTCAATTACCGTCAATTACCTTAAGGAATTCTCATGGCGCAAACCCTCATCCTCACCGGCGATCTCAACTTCATGGGCGTCACCGACCCCACCGTGCCCTTTCGCAAAGTTATTGACGACTTCAAGTCGGCTGACGTGCGCTTCTCCAACATGGAGTGCTGCCTCTACGCGCCGCCAACGGGCCAGGTGTGGGACAACGAGGGCTTCATGGCCGATCCTGGCCCCGCGGGCGAGTGTCTCAAGTACGCAGGCATCGACGCAGTGGGTATCGCCAACAACGTGAACTACGGCGAGGCGGCGATCACCTCGTCGGTCGCGCGCCTCGATCAGCTCGGCATCAAGCACACGGGTGCGGGTGCGAATCGCGCCGCGGCCTACGCGCCGGTGATTATTGAAAAAGCCGGCGTGCGTTACGGCTTCTTGCAGCGCACCTCGGTCTACTGGCCCACCAACCACGAAGCCACCGCGCACACCGCGGGCGTCGCGACGATCAAGGGCCACACCGCGTATCAGTTGCCGCTGCACAAGCTGCGCCCCGAAATCCCGCCGCCCAACCGCCCCGGCATACCGCCGGTGATCCTGACCTGGGCGGACGCCAAGGCGCTGCAACAGTACAAGGACGACGTCGCCGCGCTGCGGAAGCTTTGCGACATCCTCGTCGCCTCCTGCCACTGGGGCCTGCACAAGGATGTGCTCGACTACATGCCTGAGATCGCACACGCCGCCATCGATGCGGGCGCGGATCTCGTCTTCGGCCACGGCCCGCACTATTCGCTGCCCACCGAGACTTACAAGGGCAAGCCGATTTTCTACGGGCTAGGCAGTTTCTCGTTTCACACCGGCCACGGCGGGCGCAAGCACGGCGACTGGATGGGCATGATGGTCACCGCCACCATCGACAACAAGGCCATCACCAAGACAACCATCAAGCTCGTGCGCCACAACGACGCCAACGAGAGCTACTTCTGCGACCCGGCGAAGGAAGGCGAGGAACTCACCGCGATCAACGCGCGCGGCGCGAGCCTCGGCGCCAAGCTTGCGGCGAAGGGCATGGAGTTGGAGATCGCCGCGGCATAGCGATGCATTACACCGCAATCGAAACTGATCGACGGCCTCGGCGCCAACTCGCTCGACTTCATCGGCATCCCGTTTAGCCTCGGGCGCGTCGTCTTCAGGAAACTGCGCAGAGGCGATGTCGATTCCTTCCTGCGTGCGGAATTTTCCGAGCAGAATCTGGTGGAAGATTGGCGTCTGGTATTCGGCCTTATGTAGAGCTCCACATAAGGCCGATAGATACTCCGATTATGTGGAGCCATGGTCGGTTTTCTGAGGTCACTGCTCGCGTGGAGCAGCAACCGCCGATTTCGAACTCCACATAATTTCAGCGTTCTGAGGAAGTCGATCATCGGATCAGGCGACCGATCACGCCGGAGCTTGGCCTCTGGTTCGTGAAGCCGCACCAACGCTAATTTCTTCATGACAAACTCCGCCGCGACGTAAAGGTCAATGGTTTCTGCAGATGGGCTTGAAAACTTCACGCCCGCGGGCGGATTCGATTTATTCACGAACGTCCCTTAGAGTGAAAACTCCACTTCAGGGGAACGCTGAAATTATGTAGAGCTCAGAACCGCCTCATTTGCCTGCGAAGGCTCGTAGACAAAGCACAGACGCAGGTTTTGTCGAACCGTTTCTGGAAACTCAACATAATCGAGGCATCTACATAATCGGCCGTAGCCGCCGTTGGCGATCCGGCCGGCACAGGCCCGCAATGGGTTGCTGAGCAGTCAAAGAACGGAAAGTCGTCCCGAGTGAACACCAACTATAGCGTCCTCCGACTCAGTAGGTGGGGTTAACGTTTGGGACGCAATCCATTGCTAAGAACAGCCCGACCCGATCGGCCTTGTTTATTGCTGGTATAAACGCCGCCGCGAGGACGTAAGCCCTCTTTGTTTTTGTGATGTGCGAACTGGTTCGTAGTTCGAAGGATGAGCTAAGGTCGAAGGCCGATACCTATCGTCAGCCGGACGCATGCCCTGCGATAGGCATCGCCGTGCTCAACCCATGGCGTCCTTGCCGTCCCTAACCGGATAAAGCTGCTACCTTGGTCCGTTTCATGTGCAGCTTTTTGTAGCTGTCGATCAGGCGCCGGTGCCTGTCGAGCCCCTCCAGTTTCATGCTCGTTGGCGTCAAGCCGAAGAAGCGCACGCTGCCGTCCACTGAGCCCATCACAGCGTCCATTCGCGGGTTGCCGAACATCCGGCGGAAATTGACCGCGTAATCGTCCAGTTCCAGATCGTCGTCCAGCAGCACCTCCAGCACCACATTCAAGGCCTGATAAAACAATCCGCGCTCGACCGTGTTCTCGTTGTACTGCAGAAAAGCTCCCACCAGCTCTTGCGCCGCATCAAATTGCTTCAAGGCGAGATTAATCAGCAACTTCAATTCCAGAATCGTCAGCTGACCCCAAGCCGTGTTCTCGTCAAATTCGACGCCAATCAATGTGATGATGTCGGTGTAAACATCCAGCTCACTGTTTTCCAGACGTTCAAGCAATGCTTTCAGGCTGGCGTCGTCCAGACGATGCAAGTTCAAGATATCGGCGCGGAACAGCAGTGCTTTGTTGGTGTTATCCCAGATCAAATCCTCTACCGGATACACCTCTGAATAACCCGGCACCAGGATGCGGCAGGCCGTTGCGCCTAAATCCTCATACACCGCCATATAAACTTCTTTACCCATGTCCTCGAGAAGGCCAAACAAGGTCGCGGCTTCTTCGGCATTGGAATTTTCACCCTGACCGGAAAAGTCCCACTCGACAAAATCGAAATCAGCTTTGGAACTGAAAAAGCGCCACGACACGATGCCGCTGGAATCAATGAAGTGTTCAACAAAGTTATTCGGCTCAGTCACAGCGTTACTTTCAAAGGTGGGCCGGGGTAAATCGTTCAGACCTTCAAAACTGCGACCCTGCAGCAACTCCGTAAGACTACGTTCCAGTGCCACCTCAAAACTGGGGTGCGATCCAAACGAGGCAAACACGCCGCCAGTACGCGGGTTCATGAGGGTGACGCACATCACTGGAAACTCCCCGCCCAGCGACGCATCCTTCACCAGCACGGGAAAACCCTGTTCCTCTAACCCCTGAATGCCGGCCAGAATGCCGGGGTATTTAGCCAGCACTTCATGCGGCACATCAGGGAGTGTCATTTCACCTTCGAGAATTTCGCGCTTTACTGCTCGCTCCAGGATTTCAGACAGGCATTGTACTTGCGCTTCGGCCAGCGTATTGCCTGCACTCATGCCATTGCTGAGGAACAGATTGTCGATCAGGTTGGACGGAAAATACACTACCCTGCCGTCCGACCGGCGCACATACGGCAGCGAACAGATGCCGCGCTGTAAATTGCCGGAGTTGGTGTCGTACAGATGCGAGCCGCGTAATTCGCCATCGGGGTTGTAAATTTTCAGGCAGTACTCATCGAGTATTTCAGCCGGCAGCGCATCCTTGGGACCAGACTTGAACCAGCGCTCGTCCGGATAATGCACGAACGCCGCGTTGGCGATGTCTTCGCCCCAAAACTGATCGTTATAGAAATGATTGCAATTCAGTCGTTCGATAAACTCGCCCAACGCCGACGCCAACGCGCTTTCTTTGGTCGCTCCCTTGCCATTGGTAAAGCACGTCGGGGAGTGAGCGTCGCGGATATGCAGCGACCATACATTAGGAACAATATTGCGCCACGAAGCGATTTCAATCTTCATGCCCAGACTCGCCAGAACGCCTGACATATTAGCGATGGTTTGCTCCAGCGGCAGGTCCTTGCCTGCAATATAAGTGATCGTTTCTGAAACTGGGTTCAGAAGCAGCAAGGCCTGGGCATCGGCATCCAGATTTTCCACCTCTTCAATCACAAATTCGGGCCCGGCCTGCACCACCTTTTTCACTGTGCAACGGTCGATTGAGCGCAAAATTCCCTGGCGGTCTTTGGCCGAGATATCCGCCGGCAACTCGACCCGTATCTTGAAAATCTGCTTGTAGCGATTGTCCGGGTCGACAATATTATTCTGCGACAGGCGGATGTTATCGGTCGGAATATTGCGCGTAACGCAGTACAACTTCACAAAGTAAGCCGCACACTGCGCCGATGAAGCCAGAAAGTAATCGAACGGGCCAGGCGCCGAGCCATCGCCCTTATAGCGGATAGGTTGATCGGCCACCACCGTGAAGTCATCGAACCTGGCTTCAAGACGAAGCTTGTCTAGAAAGTTGACCTTGATTTCCATGGGAATGTGAGATGGCATCCATAACAATTTAGCCGCTATTGTCCGCTTTTTCAGCACGAAAGTTCGTGCTTTTCAGCAACGGCTGCCAATTGGCCCCCACTAACGCTTACCCGCTTTCACACCATGCGCGGCTGGCGAAGCCCTGCGCGGGAATTCAAAGTCAAAGGGGGCAGACACGACTATGTCGTCTTGACTTGTATTATTTTGAATCCGCGGAGTTCGATTAAATTGCGGAATAGCCGAAGTTTGCCGTCGTCAACTCAGGGTCTAAATCGCTACGTCAGTTTTTGCGGCAGCGGATGCCAAAATTGCAAACTCCAATCACCCCGTCATGAGACCGGCAGTGATCGGTTAGGCCGAGGAACAGACAGCGACGGCGGTTCTCCCAAACAGCGGCATGTCATCCGCTTCCGTCTTTGGGGTTCTGAACCACCAAGGGCTGCGTTCGACAGATCAACAGACGCAGACGCGGAACGTGGCTCGAACGACCGCCCGGCAATTTAGCCGATAGCCGCATCGCCCTTAAGGCTCGCCGCCCTTTTCGGTAACACCTGCCCGTTGTCAACAGGCCACTAGCTGAAGCAAACCAGGCCCATGCGCGATAACGCTGCTTGCGCTATGCTCCCGTCAAACTATGAAGAAATTTTTTGGATGGCGGGTGGTGGTCGCCGGCGGCATGCTGCAGTTCTTTCAAAGCATGCTGCTGAACCAGGCATTCGGTGCGTATCTCGCCGCGCTGGTGCAGGATCGCGGCTGGAGCAAGACTTCGGTGTCGGGCGCGGCTGCGCTCAAGTCCACTGAATCCGCCCTGCTGGGCCCCGCGCTGGGCTGGCTAATCGACCGCTTCGGCTCGCGGCGCGTTGTGCGGGTGGGGGTGGTGCTTTTCGGTATCGGCTTCATGCTGCTGAGCCAGACCGACACGCTGGCAACTTTTTATGCGGCGTTCGTGGTGCTCGCGCTGGGTGCGAGCATGTGCAGCAACATGGTGGTGAGTGTCGCCATCATCCAGTGGTTCGAGAAACGGCGGGCACGCGCGCTGTCCGCTTGCCAGTTCGGCGCCGCGGTGGGTGGGCTGTTCGTGTTTGTGGTGGCATGGGTCATCCAGACCTACGGCTGGCGTGTCGCGGCCTTCAGCTCCGGCGTGCTGCTGATTGTGTGCGGCTGGCCGCTGGCAAGCATGGTGTACAGCCGTCCATCGGAAGTGGGCCAGCGCGTTGACGGCCTGCCACCAGACACAGCGGCAGCAACACCAACAACGTCCGGCGCGCCCTCGGTAGACGCAGAAAACCCGGCGCCGCCCGCACGCCCGGCCCAGGCGGATTACACGGCGCGCGAGGCGCTGGGTACCAGCGCATTCTGGCTGTTGTCGGCCGGCCACGCGTGCTCGCTGTTCGTGGTGTCGGCGATCAACGTGCATGCCATCACGCATATCAAGGAAGGGCTCGGGTATTCGCTGGCGCTGGCGTCGATCTACATCTCCATTGCCACTGCGGGGCAGATCGCCGGCGTGGCTTGGGGCTGGGCCATTCCCGAGAAAATCGAAAAACGCAAAGTCACCGCATTCACCATGCTGTTGCATGCGGCCGGGTTGCTCATGCTCACCTATGCTACCGGGCCGGTTGTGCTGGTGCTGTCCGCGCTGGTGCACGGCGTCGGCTGGGGGCTGCGCGGCCCGTTTATTTCCGCCATGCGCGCCGACTACTTCGGTCGCCACTCGATCGGCATGATCATGGGCCTGTCGTCGATGATCATGGTGATAGGCCAGATCGGCGGCCCGCTCATCGCCGGTGTTTTTGCCGACTCGCTGGGCAACTATCGCGCGGGCTTCACGCTCATCGCCGGGCTGGCGGTGGTGGGTTCACTGTTTTTCTGGATGGCGAAGAAGCCTGGGTAAAGCAATTTGGCGATTCACCATGACAGTCATCGAATCCGCCCGCGCGCTGCTTGTCGATCCCCAGGATCGCGTCCTGCTGATAAAGCTCGCATTCAACGCGCACCGGGAAGTCTGGCTCACGCCCGGCGGCTCGCTCCATCCCGGCGAAAGCCATGAGGACGCGTTGCTGCGCGAAATCCGCGAGGAGACCGGTCTTAACCTCGCCCACCCCGGCCACTGGGTCTGGACGTCACCCAAGCGCATCATGCGCGGCGGCGTGCCGGTCGACACCGAGGCCCGCGTCTACATCCAGCGGGTACCCAACTTCGCTGCGGCGCCGGCCGCTCTCACACCCGAAGAGCACGGCATGTTTCGCGAGTTGCGGTGGTGGTCGCTGGCCGAGATCGCGGGTTCGCGCGAAACGTTTATTCCGCGCACGCTTGCCGTGTTGTTGTCGCCGCTGCTCAGTGGGCCATGGCCCTCGGCGCCAATGTTGATCGTGCCGTAACGCTTCTCATTGACGCTACCTTGCATTACTTCGCCAAGCCCATCTCAATAAACAATGCCTTCACGTCGGCGTATTCCGCCTGCCAGTGCTTCACCGTCTCTGCGCTGTTTTTGTAAACGTTCGCCATCAAATTGCGCTCGACGTCTTTCAACCACTCCGGGTCCTTGACCACGCGCGGCAACGTTGCATCCCAGTAGGCGATCTGCGCGGGGGTGAGGCCCGGCGGCCCGGCGAGGCCGCGCCACAAATCCTGCGCGCTGTTCACGCCGAGGTCCTTCCATGTGGGCACGCTGGCGAGCTCGCCCTCCCAGCGGCGCGGCGCGCCTATCGCCAGCACGCGCAGACGGCCCGAGCGCACATGCGCGATCACGGTGGAGACCGACCCGGCGGCCGCATCGACGTGGCCGCCCATCGCCGCGGTCATGCCCTCGGCGCCGGAGTTAAACGCCACCGAGCGCAGCTTTTTAACATCCACGCCCGCCGACTTCATTGCGTGCGCGAATGACGAATGCGTGGCGTTGCCGACCACGGTGCCGATGGCGACGGAGTAGGCGGTTGGATCCTTGCGCATGTTGTCGATGAATTCGCGCGCGTCCTTGATCGGCGAATCCGCGCGCACCACCAGCGTCACATACTCGACCGCGAATATCGCCAGCGGCGAAAAATCGCTGTAGTGCTGCTTGCTGCGCCCCGCGACGTGGTTGCTGATCAGCGGCTGCGCGACGATTTGCATCAGGTGCGCGTCGCCTTTGTGATTCGCCATGTACGCAAGCGCCACCGCGCCGCCGCCGCCAGGCCGGTTCGACACCGATGAAGATTGATCGAAGAATTTGCGTTCCTGAAAAATACGCTGGATCAAACGGCCCTGGCGATCCTGCGGGCCGCCGGGCGACGTGCCGATGATGATATCCACCGGTTTTTCCGGCTTCCACGACTGCGCGTGCGCGGTGGGGCCTGCTGTGAGTGCAGCGGCCGCCAAGACGAGTGATAATAAATTATTCTTTAAAAACATATACTTACCTCAATTCAAATACCGCATCGATTACGAGTATACTGCCGCTGCGCAGCGACGAAGCGCCCATCACGGTGCGCACATGCTTGCCTGGCTCGCCCATTGCGGCCACGAGGAAATCCGAAGCGCCGTCGAGCACCTGCGGATGATCGGCGAATTCCGGCGTGGCGTTGAGATAACCGCAGATACGCACGCAGCGCGCGAGATTGCTCCAGTCGCCGCCGCACGCCGCCTTCACCTGCGCCAGCACGTTGATCGCCGCGACGCGCGCGGCCGCCTTGCCTTCGCTCACGCCGAACTCCGCGCCGAGCCTGCCGGCATACAAGTGCTTGCCGTCCACCACGGCCGCCTGCCCCGCGATCCACAGTTGCTTGCCGGAAACCAAGTACGGCAGATAATTCGCCGCCGGTGTAGGCGCGCCGGGCAACGTGACGCCGAGTTGCGCAAGACGTTCGTCGAAAGGATGTGTCATTGGGTCAGGACGATAGTGGACGGGTGCCGCTCAGTTTAACTCATCGCCCGAAATCCTTGCTGTCGTGCGGTGCGGTTCCCGTAGGATGGGTGCAGCGCAGCGTAACCCATCACAATCCAAACTCGCACGACTCACTCTCCGAAATCACCTTCATCGTTTTCCGCGCCACCCCAATCCATCAGGTAAACGCCACGTTCAACGAATTGCCGAAACGTGGAGTGCGGCCATTCGCTGGCTGCCCGCGCGTAACCGTGCTTCACCGGATTGAAATGGATGTAATCGCAATGCGCGCGAAAATCGTCGTCGTCGCGTATGGTGTGCTCCCAATAGCGCCGTTGCCAGATACCGCGTTCGCCCTTGGCGGCTTGGCTTGGTGAACGCTGTTCATATCGCGGCACGCGTTTGGAGAACGCGGTTTTGATTTTCTTCCAGCGCGTTGCGTAATCGGCGTCACTCCGCGGCAGCGTCCAAAGTGCATGCAAGTGATCCGGCAGAATCACAATTGCATCGATTTCAAACGGCTGTTCCGCGCGCACCAGTCGAAACGCTTCGCGAAGATCATCGATGTGTTTGATCAACGGGCCGGTTACGCGATTGGCCGCAACCACGGTGAAAAATAAGTTCCGCCGGCAATCCACTTGCGGCGATATTGCGTCATAGGTATTTTAAATTGATGGAATGCAATGTGTGTTTGTGATGGGTTTCACCCATCCTACGGCAATGCCGATTGTTTTCATCCATCCAAAAAAACATCCGTAGGATGGGTGCAGCGCAGCGTAACCCATCACAACCCAAGCTCACGCGCCCGCAAGTTGAGCAACTCCCCAATCTTCTCCGACGCCTTCAACCCCGTGCCGGTCAACACCAGCACCGTCGATTCATCCGCCTTGATCGCGCCGCTCGCAAGCAGTTGCGTAAGCCCCGCGGCAGCCGCAGCCGAAGTCGGCTCGACATAAAGCCCCTTGCGCGCAAGCGTGCCGAGCGCGGTTACGATTTCGTCCTCGCTCACGGCGACGATGCTGCCGCCCGAATCACGCACGGCTTTCAACGCCTCGGCCACGCGCGTGGGTTTGGATGAGGCGATGCCTTCGGCGATGGTGGGCGTCACCGTCGTCGGCACAAGATGCTCGACACCCGCCTTGAAGGCGTTGAAGTACGGCGCGCAGTTCACTGCCTGCACGCCGAAGATACGCGGCATTTTTTTGATCTCGCCGTTGCGCATGAGTTCGCCGAAGCCGCGTTCGCAACCGGCGACATTGCTGCCATAGCCCAGCGGCACTACCACGTTGTCGGGCGCGTTAAAACCCAGTTGCTCCCACAACTCGTACGCGAGCGTCTTGGTGCCCTCGGCGAAGAACGGCTGCCAGTTGTGGCTGGCGTAAAAAATCTCTTTACTCATGCGCATCGCGGCGTCTGCGACATCCTGCCGCGTGCCGCGTATCGTCACCACATCCGCGCCGCCGGCGGCGATCTGCGCGATCTTCGGATACGACGCGGATTCGGGCACGAGGATGCGGCAACGCATGCCCGCGGCGGCCGCGTACGCCGACAGCGACGCGCCCGCGTTGCCCGACGAATCTTCGAGCACTTCGTTGATGCCGCGGCTCTTGAGGTAGCTCACCAGCACCGTCATGCCGCGATCCTTGAACGATCCGGTGGGCATCATGAATTCGAGCTTGAACATGATTTTCGCCTGCTGCCACTCGCCGCAGGTCAAAGGCGTCCAGCCTTCGCCCATGGTGACCGCGTGCTTATCATCTACACCGATGGCCTTCGCGTAGCGCCACACCGAGCGCCGCGACGTGTCGATATCGCCACGCTTCAGACCCGCGCCAGGCGTGAGATTGAGATAGCCGCCACTGTCGGAACACCAACGTGCGGTGTCGGTGGAGTAAGTTGCGCCCGTGGCGGGGTCTATGTAATTCATGAATCAAATGCCCAAATCTTGACGCAGATTTACGCAGATTACCGCAGATGGTCCGCATTCATCATCTGCGTTCATCTGCGTCAAAAAAATAGATGAAAACCCCTAGCGCTGTAAGAACGAGCGGCTCAACTCCAGCACGCGCTCAACATCATCCATGTTGTTATACGCATGCAGCGAAAAGCGCAGCATGCCGCGCCGGATCGAGAGCTTCACCTGATTGTCGCCGAGGTGTTGATAAAGCCCGTTGAAGCGCTCGTCGCTGGTACCGTAATGATCGGCGCTCATGGTGCCGATGGTGACGATGCCGCCCAGATGCGGCCCCGGTTTGCCTCCGGCCACGGGCACGCCCATATCGAGATAGCCCTGTGCCAGCGCGTGACTTAATTGGGTGACGTGTTTTTCAATTTGCCGCGTGCCGATGGCCAGCAGTTGCTTCATCGAGGCGTCCACCGCCGCCGTCGCCGCGAAGTTGTAGTTGCCAAGATCAAAGCGCCGCGCGCCTGTCGCGAGTTTGAATGACATATCACCCATCGCAGCCTCGTGTGCATCGCCCAGGTCAACACCAAAGCGCGCGAGATACGCCGGGTGCATTTTGTCGGCCCACTCGCGCCGCAGGTAAAGAAACCCCATGCCGTACAGCCCCAGCAAACCTTTTTGCGTGGAAACCGCCAGCGCATCGATATTCGATTGCTGAACATCCGTGTGCAATTTGCCCGCGGACTGCGCCGCGTCCACCAGAAACAACACACCGCGCTCACGGCAGGCTTTGCCGAGCGTGTCGATGTCGGTGCGAAAGCCGGGTGCGAATGTCACCGTGGACACGGTGGCACAGCGCGTGCGCGCGTCCATTTTCGCAATCATGTCGTCAACCGGAATCGCGTTGTCGCGCGGCTTGACCATGCGCACCTCGACGCCGAAGCGCTGCAAATTGAGCCACGCGTAGACGTTGTTGGGATGCTCAAGCTCCGGGCACAACACCACGTTATCACCGGTCTGCCACTGAATGCCCGTGGCCACCATGTTGAGGCCCTCGGAGATGTTCTTGGTGTAAGTCACCTCGTCAGCCTCGGCGTTGATGAGTTGTGCGAAGCGCGCGCGCGTGCCCTCGATCAGCGCAAAGAAGCGATCTTTGTCGCCGCCATTCATCATGCGGTCATCCAGATGCGCATCGATTGCGGCGCGCGTAGTGCTGGAGAGTACGCCGCGGCCGGCGACATCCATGTAGGTCCATTTATTCAGCGCCGGGAAATCCGCACGTAGCGCGGCGAAGACATCAAATTCGGTTTTCGGTTGGTTCATTTCAAACTCCTTCAAGATATGTTCTGGATGCATTATCGGGCGAGATGCGCTGCTCGCGCACATCCTGCTCCACCGCAGAAATCGTGCGCCGCTTCGCCTCGCCAAACCCCGCGCCGCCGGGCGTGACGATGCGCAACACGCTGCCGCGCGGCAGCGGCACATCCGCCGCCGCAGCCGGTAGTTTACGTTCATCCGGCGTGCCGGGGTTCAAGATGAATTGCCCGGTGGCGCCATCGCCGCCGCCGGCGCTGCCCGATGCGGCGACATTCTGCCGCTCGGACGAAAGGCTCACCACGATGTCGTCGGCAAGCACACGGTAATCACGCACACAGCCCGCGCCGCCGCGATACTGCCCCGCGCCGCTGGAATCATCGCGCAGCGCATAACGCTCGACGCGAAACGGATAGGCGTGCTCCAATGCCTCCACCGGCAGATTCGACGAGCCCGATGCATGCACACGCACGCCATCGACGCCGTCGCGATTGGCGCGCGCGCCCATGCCGCCGGCCATGGTTTCGTAGTCGACAAAATAAACGCCGCTGCGCGTGTCGGTGCCGGAGAACACAAACAGATGATGCGGCCCGCTCGCCGCCAGCGCCTTTTCGGGCAGCGCCTGCGACAACGCATTGGCGATCACGTCGCCCAGCACGCTCGCGGAAATTGAACGGCAGCCGATCGCCGCCGGCGGCACCGGCCCCACCACGCAACCCGGCGGCGCGTGGATATCGAGCGTGCGGTAGTAGCCCGCGTTGGCCGGCACCTCCGGATCGAGCATCGCTTTCGACACGGTATACACGGTGGCGAGCAGCGCGCGATACGGAATGTTGCGCGCGTTTTCGAGTTGCTTGCCGGAGCCGGTGAAATCGAATTTCATGCGGCCCTTGTTACCTTTACTGATGGTCAACGCGAGTTTGATCCTGCAACGTTCACCCTCGACATTGCCATCAAGAAAATCCTCGGCCTCGTATTTGCCCGCGGGCAGACGATTGATCGCCGCGCGAAAACGCTTCTCGGTGAAATCCAGATACGCGGCAATCGTCGCCTGCGTTTCTTTCACGCCGTAACGCTTGAATAGTTGCAGCACGCTTTTCATCGCCACGTTGTTGGCCGCGAACTGCGCGTTGAGGTCACCCACGCGTTCATCCGGCGTGCGCGAGTTGAGCAGAATGACATCGAGCACGCTGCGGTTCACCTTGCCGCCGCGCATGATGTGCACCGGCGGAATGCGAATGCCCTCCTGATAAATCGATTTGCACACCGCCGCCTCGGAGCCGGGCACCATGCCACCGACGTCGGCGTGATGCGCGATGTTGGCGACGAAGGCGACGATTTTTTTGCCCACGAACACCGGCGCGATGACGTTGATGTCCGGCAGATGCGTGCCGCCGCCGTTATACGGATCGTTGGCGACAAACATATCGCCGGGCTGTATCTCTGACGGCGGATAACGTTTCAATATTTCATCCACCGCGCCGACCATTGAGCCGAGATGGATCGGCACGCGTTGCGCGAGCGCGATCACCTCGCCTTTTGCATCGAAGATCGCGGTGGAAGCATCCATGCGCTCCTTGATGTTGGGCGAGAACGCTGTGCGTTGCAGCGTCGCGCCCATCTCCTCGGCGGTGGCGAGCAGAAAGCGCGCGACGACTTCGGCTTTGATTGGATCAACTTTTTTCTTCATTGCAAACCTTTAACATCAAAATCTTTCGACGCGGATTTACGCGGATTTACAAAGATTACCAACCGCCCACCGTCATTCCGGCGCAGGCCGGAATCCAGGTCGTTCAAAACGCGTAGCGTCTAATTTGGCGCCTGCGGCGTTGATTACGTACTGATAGGGGTAGGAAAGGACGCTCGTCCTCCCCTCCCTCCGAACCGTGCGTGCGGTTCTCCCGCACACGGCTCTCCAGTCGGTGGTTTCCTCATCGGGATTGGCTTGCCAGCGCATGGGTCTCGGTCATCGTGAAGAGGCCCAACTCAG
>CAMDLH010000038.1 GCA_945901405.1 Bordetella parapertussis
ACGACGGTGAGGGGTGTGCGTCTGGACGGCTATACATAACTCGGCCCCTCGATCACCGGATGTTTCGCAAGGAATTCCTCGTTCACCTCCAATCCGATGCCGGGCTTTTCCAGCGGCCATACGCAGCCATCACTGCCAACTTTGTACGGATCGGAAACCAGTTCGTCGCGAAACAAATTGCTCTTCGACACGTCGCCCTCGAACCAGCCGCCGTTGTCGATGGCGCACAGCACGTGGATCGACGCCGCCATGTTGACACCGGTCATCGACGAGTGCGGATTGGTGCTCAGTTTGTAGGCCGAGCCCATGGCCGCGATGCGCAGGGTTTCAGTGATGCCGCCGGTTTTGGAAATATCCGGCTGCAAAATCGTGATCACGCCGTCTTCGATGACGCGGTTGAACTCGTAGCGCGTGTAGTGGTTTTCGCCGGCGGCGAGCGGCACGCTGCTGAAGGTGGAGGCGAGTGCATAGCTCTTGTGATCGTGCGCGGGGAAGGGTTCTTCGAGCCAGCCGACGCCGAGGTCTTCAAACGCGGGCATCACCCGGCGTGCGTCAGCCACGGTGTAGCCGATGTTGGCATCGGTGAATATCGTCAGTTCACCGCCGAAAGCCTTGCGGATGGCGGTGACGCGCGCGATGTCGTCTTTCGGGTTGTCACCGACTCTTAGTTTGACGGCCTTGTAGCCGGCCTCGATAAACTGTCGCGCCTCGGCGACGAGTTCGCTTGGTTCCTGAAAGCCGAGTGAGATACCGCCGGCGTAGGCGGGTACCGCACGCGCCGCGCCGCCGAGCATTTTGTAGAGCGGCCAGCCGGTGGCCTTGCCGCGAATATCCCACAGCGCCTGATCGATGCCGCTCATGGCGAGGCAGGTGCCCGCGCCCATGCCATGACTGGCGAGTTGATACTTGTAGATTTTCGCCCACACGCCGTTGACATCGGATGCATCCATGCCGAGCGCGAGTTGGCGCAGCGTGGTGTTAACCAGATGCGCCACCGCGCCGGGGCAGCGTCCGTGATGCGATTCGCCCCAGCCGACGAGGCCGCCGGCGGTGGTGACTTTCACCATCACCGCGTCGCGTTTGACCGCGCGGCCGATGCCCAGCTTGACACTGCCGCCGGGCGGCACGGGGAACGAGGTTGGATAACCTTTGATCTCGATGATTTTGAGATCGCTGCCGGTGTTGCTCATGATGACTCCGTTGTGATTATGGTTTTAAGCCGGCCGCGCCGTGCCGCAGTTCCAGCATTCGGTGAATTGGCCTTCGAGTGATTCGCCGCATTGAGCGCAGTGCCACGGCGCACGTGTCTGCGCAGTTGCGCCGCGCAGAAAATCGCGCACGAGCTTGTCCGCCTGCGCGAATTCTTCGTCATTCAGCAGCCACACCGCGCACACATCGGCGGGCAATTCGCCGATGCCGCCCGAGAGAAATTCGCCGCGCACGATGGATGTAATACCAGCCGATTCAAGAAAGCCGCGCACCATGTGCGCCTCGGCGGCGTGTTTGGCGACATGCAGGCGTTTCATTCTAAGTTATTGTTTTTATTGATATGTTTGTGCCCTGATAGTGGGGCGTGCAAGTGGCACGCCACGGCATGCGCGAATTGCGCGCCGCCGTACTCAAGCCGTGGTTCGAGCTTTTCGCACACGCTGTCGGCATGCGCGCAGCGCGTGCGAAAGCGGCAGCCCGGCGGCGGATTGATCGGGTTGGGCGGGTCACCCGCGAGCGGCGATTGTTCGATCTTCACGTCCGGGTTCATCGTCGGGCGCGAGGCGAGCAGCGCCTGCGTGTAGGGATGTTTGGGCCGGTGATAAATTTCCTCCACCGGCCCCAACTCGACCACCTTGCCCAGGTACATCACCAGCACATGGTCGCTGATGTATTGCACGACATTCAGATCGTGCGAGATGAAAAGATAGGTGAGTTGCAGGGTTTTTTTCAGATCCATCAAGAGGTTGAGCACCTGCGCCTCGATGGATTTGTCGAGCGCGGACACTGCCTCGTCGAGGATCAGCAGCCGCGGTTCCAGCGCCAGCGCGCGCGCGATGTTGACGCGCTGGCGCTGGCCGCCGGAAATCTCGTGCGGATAGCGGCGGCCGAATTGACCGGGATCAAGCCCCACCATCGACAACAGTTCGTGCGCTTTTGCCGCGGCCTGCGTCTTGCCCGCGCCATGCGCGCGCGGGCCGAATGCGATGCTGTCCTCCACCGACAGGCGCGGGTTAAGCGACGCATACGAATCCTGAAACACCATCTGCATCTTGCGGCGCAGATCGCTCACCGAGTGATCCACGCCGAGCACCTTGCCGTCGAAACGGATGTCGCCGGAGTCCGGCGTGATCAGGTGCATCAACAGACGCGCGGTGGTGGATTTGCCGCAGCCCGATTCGCCGACGATGCCCAGCGTGTCGCCGGCGGCGATGGTGAAATCAACGCCATCGACGGCCTGCACCATGAGCTTCGGGCCGCCGAGTTTGTCGGAACGCACGGCAAAGTACTTGCGTAGGTTGCGTACTTCGAGCAGCGCGGAAGTCATTAAAACCTCACGTCCATCGCGCTGCGCAGCCCGTCGCTGATCAGGTTAAAGCACATTGATGCGACGAAAATCATCGCGCCCGGCAACAGCGAAATTATGGGCGCAAGATAAATCGATTGCCGCAGCGTGTTGAGCATCAGCCCCCATTCGGCCGCGGGCGGGCTCGCGCCCAGACCGATGAACGACAGGCCCGCCGAGATCACGATGGAAACACTCACCAGCACCGTGGCGTAGACGAACACCGGCCCCATCACGTTGCCCAGGATGTGCGTGCGTATGATGGCGAAAGTCGAGGCGCCGCTGGCGCGCGCGGCCTCCACGAAATCCATGCCGCGCACCTGCGTGGTGACAGACTCGGTGACGCGCGTGATCGGGGGTATGAACACAACGGTGATCGCGATCATGGTGTTGGTAAGCCCGGCGCCTAACGAGCCGGCAATCGCCACCGCCAGCAGGATCGAGGGGAATGCGTAGAACACATCGGTCACGCGCATGATCAGCATGTTGGCGCGCCCGCCGGCAAAACCCGCGATGAGTCCCAGCGTGCCGCCGATCAGCAGCGCGCCCAGCACCGGCAGGATGCCCATCAGCAGCGACAATCGTCCGCCGTATATCAGCCGCGAAAGCATGTCGCGCCCCAGTTCGTCGGTGCCGAGCACGTGGCCTTGCGAGCCCACGGGCAGCAGGCGCTGGCCGGAGTCGGAGGCGAACGGATCGGCAAGGCCGAGCCAGGGCGCGAACACGGCCGAGGCGATGAGCATCATCAATACGATGCCGCAGGCCACCGTGACGCGGTCGCGCAACACGCGCTGCCATACGCCTTGCCAATAGGTGCGGCTTTGCATGGCGCTGATGGGTATCTCGATGGCGCTGGCGTTGGCGATCATGACAATCTCACGCCCGGCTGATGCGCGGGTCTACCCAGGTCTGCAACACATCAACCAGCAGGTTCACCGCGACGAAAAACATCGACAGCAGCAAAATCGTGCCCTGCAGCAACGGCATGTCACGGTCGAAAATCGCGAGGTTGAGGATATAGCCGGTGCCGGGCCACGAAAACACGGTCTCGACCAGTATCGAGCCGCCGAGCAAATGCGCGAACTGCAAGCCCATCACCGCCATCACCGTGGGCATGGCGTTGCGCGTGACATGCGCAAGGATGCGCCATTCGGACAGCCCGCGCGCGCGCAGCGCCTCGACGAACTCCATGCTCAGAATTTCCATCACGCACGCGCGCGTGGTGCGGGCGACGATGGCGCAGGGGATCGCCGCCAGCGCCACCGTGGGCAGCACCATGTGGCTTAACGCTTCGAGAGAAAAAAGGCTTTTTGCGTCGCCCGCGCCCATCGCCGGCAGCCAGCCCAGTTCCACCGAAAATACGATCACCAGGATCATCGCCAGCCAGTAATGCGGCGTGGACACACCCGCGATCGCCGAGGCGGACACCGCCTTGTCAACCCAGGTGCCGTTGTTGTAGCCCGCGAACATGCCGGCGATGACACCGAGCGTGAAGCCGAGCAGCGACGCCAGCACGCCCACCATCATGGTCTTCGCCGCGGCGGGCAGTACCACGCTCAACACCGGTTGCCCGGTGCGCAGCGAGTAGCCGAAATCGCCGCTCACCATGTTGCCGAGCCAGATGAAATACTGAATGACGAGCGGCTTGTCGTAGCCAAACTGCTTGCGCATTTCCGCCAGCAGCTTTTGATCAACCTCACCCATGATCGCGGACAACGGATCGCCCGGCGCCAGATGAATCAGCGAGAACACCACCACCGATACGCCAAAGGCGATGGGGATGGTGTAGGCGAGGCGGCGGAGGAGGTAGGTGAGCACTTCTTGCAGGGCGTGAAGGGTGATTGGTAAACCGTGAAGGGTGAAGGGTGAAGGGTGAAGAGGTACCCCAGGTTGCTGGAGTGCGTGATTTGGAACTTACCCGTTCACTCATTCACCCGTTCACCCGTTCACGCTTTTCACTCCACGTATACCGGCGCCATGTCCTGGAACCAGCTCTTCACCTGCGTGAAACCTTTCACCCGGGTTGACATCGCGCGCGGGGCTACGTCGTGCACCACCCACACATCCACCGCCTGATCGACGATGTAGGCGTGCGCCGCCGCCAGCGCCTGTGTGCGCTTGGCGTCGTCGAATTCGGTGAACGCATTGTCGATCATGGCATCGAGCTTCTTGTCGCAATAGAACATGAAGTTAAAGCCGTTGGGCGGCGCCGAGCCGCAACTGTAGACGCGCTTGAAGGCGCCGAATTCTTCGAGCGCTGAGGACGAGTTGTTGATGCCGTGTACGCCCTGGCACACAGGCGAGCCCGCGCCGGCGCGGCGGCAGTTGCGCAGCACTTCCCAATCCTGCGTGACGAGTTCGAGGTTGATGCCGACGGCCTTGAGGTTTTGCTGGATGTATTCGTTCATCGGCTTAGGCAACATCTGGCCCGAGCCGGATGGCGACACCATCACCTTCAGCGTCAGAGGCTTGTCCTTGGTGTAGCCCGCTTCGGCCAACAGCTTGCGCGCGGCGGCGGGATCATGCTTGATCTCGAAGCCCGGTTTGCCGAACCACGGATGCGTTTTTTCGACGAAACCATAAGCGGGCGCGGCATAACCGCCGAGCAGCTTGACGATGCCGGCGCGGTCGATGGCGAGATTCACCGCCTTGCGCACACGCAGGTCTTTCCATGGCGAATCATCCTTGAAGCTCATGAAATACGGCCAGAAGTGCGGATACGGATTGGAGGTGATGACGAACTTCTGCGCTTTCAGGCGCGGCACCATGTCGGGCGGCGGCGCTTCGATGAAATCCACCTGTCCCGACAGCAACGCCGAGGCGCGCGTGGTTGATTCGGGTATCGGCAGCAGTATCATGCGTTCGGATTTGGCCACGCGTTTGGCGTCCCAGTAGCTGGAGTTGCGCACGAGTTCGGCGCGTTCGCGCACGTTGATGCGCTCAAGCCGGAACGGCCCTGTGCCCGAGGGCTGCTCGGAAAATTTCACCCAGTCCTTGCCGAGTTTTTCAAATTGCGCGGGGCTGGAGAACAGCACGTACGGCACTTGGCCTGAGAACGTGGCGTCGGGTTGATGCGTGCCGAGCTCGATGGTCATGTCGTCGATCTTGCGCCAGCTTTTGAGCGAAAGTATGCGGCCGACGATTTGCGTGTGCTGCTTGGGATCGAAATGCGGCGCGCTCTTGTTGAAGAGTTTGTCAAAATTCCAGATCGCCGCGTCGGCGTTGAACTCCGAACCATCGTGGAATTTCACCCCCTTGCGCAGCGTGAAGATCCACTTGGTCTTGTCCTTGTCGTCCACTTTCCACGACGAGGCGAGTCCGGGCTGTATCGATGGCGGCCCCTTGGCTTCGTCGAGTTTCCAGTTGATCAGCGCGTCGTAAATCGTATAGCCGGTAAAGCGAAAACCCTCAAAGCCGCCATCGGGCGCGCCGTTGGTGGCGGAAATCTGCGACAGCGTGATACCCACGCGCAGCGGTTTTGATTGCGCCCACGCCGCGTTTGCCGCGAGAGTGGACGCGCCTACAATTGCGCACAGCCATGCAAATCGTTTCATAGTAAATTCTCCTTTATAAACAATAACTTATGTGAAATTACGTCAGGGCGCGCGCCCCCCATGCCGCGCTAACGAACAAGTGCGAATCACCCATGTGTGGCCCGATGAACTGCACACCCAGCGGCAGGCCTTGCGCGCCTTTGCCCGACGGCACGCTGATGCACGGCAGATGCAGCAGCGTCCACATCAAACCAAATATCGGATCGCCTGTGCCGCCGGTGCCGACGATGGCGGGCGCTTCGCCCGGCGCACTTGGCGCGAGCAGCATGTCGTAATCTCGAAACACATCAATTACGCGCGTGCGGCAGCGTTGCGCCAGCGCCTGTCCGGCTTCGTATTGCGCGCGCGTGACCTTGAGCCCGGCGGCGATGCGGCCGGTGAGGCTTGCGGATATCAATTCGGCGTGGCGCGTGCGCTCATGCGTGAGCGCGCGCGAGAATTCGTAGCCGCTGACTTCGATCTGCGTTTGCGCGAGCGCAGCGAATTCGCCATCGAGCGTAACATCCGTCACGCGGGCGCCGGCGGCGGCGAGCTTGCGCGCGGCGTTTTCGACATGCGCCTGCATCGCGGCATCGGCGCTGCTCCAGTACGGCGTGCGACAGAACCCGATGCGCGGTTTATGCGAAGCAAGATTTGCGAACGACGTTTGCGGCAGGCCCGCCAGGGTTTCGGTGAGCAGCGCGCAGTCCTCGACCGTGCGTGCGAGCAAACCGATGGTGTCGACGGATTCGGCAAGAAACTTCATGCCCGCGCGGTTGATCATGCCGAAGGTGGGTTTGTAACCCACGACGCCGCAGTAGGCGGCAGGGCGTATGGTCGATGACGAGGTCTGCGTGCCGAAGGCGATGGGCGCCATGCCGTCGGCCACGGCGGCGGCCGAACCGCTGGACGAGCCGCCGGGCGTGTGCGCGAGGTTATGCGGATTGCGCGTCTTGTTGGGCTGGCGCGTGGCGAATTCGGTGGACACTGTCTTGCCGAGGATCACGCCGCCGAATTCGCGCACCTGCGCCACGCACGCCGCGTCGCAGGCGGGCCGGTGGCCGCGCCAGATCGGCGAGCCGTATTCGGTGGGCATGTCGCAGGTGTCGATCACATCCTTGACGCCGACGGGGATGCCGTGCAGCCGCGAACGCGGCGGCTCCTGGTCGCGCGCGCGCGCCTGCTGCAATGCGAGTTCGGCATCGATAGTTGCCCAGGCTTGTACCTCCGGCTCGCGCGCGGCGATGCGTTCGAGGCATGCGGTGACGAGTTGCTCGGAGCTGAGTTTGCCCGCGGCAATGGCGGCGGCGGCTTCAGTGGCTGATAGTGGGTTAGGCATTTTCAAATTCAAGGTTGCAGTTTGGTTTTCAAACGGTCTCCACCAACTTTTGTCCCACCAGCGCATGATTGATGCAGCGCGTGACGTGATCGTAACCCAAATGCGCGCCCACGGTGGTTATGGGCGGAACGTCCGCCGCACAGCGCGCTTCGGCATAGCGGCAGCGCGGCGCGAAACTGCATCCTGGCGGCAGCGCGGCGAGATTGGGCGGCGAACCGGCTATCGGCGTCAAGCGCGTGCCCTTGGGCACTTCGTGCACCGTGGAACCCATCAGCCCCTCGGTGTAGGGATGGCGCGCGTTGCGCACCACATCCGAGGCGGAACCAGACTCGACGATGCGCCCGGCGTACATCACCGCGATCTTGTGCGACACCTCAATGGCGACGCCAAGATCATGCGTGACGAAGATCATGCCCATGCCGAGCTCCTTCTGTAGATTGCGCAGCAGCAGCAACACCTGTATCTGCACCGTCGCGTCCAGCGCCGTGGTCGGCTCGTCGGCCAGCAGCAATTGAGGCCGGCACGACAGCGCGATGGCGATCATCGCGCGCTGGCGCAGGCCGCCCGAGAGCTGATGCGGATAGGCATCGAGGCGGCGTTTGGCCGAAGGTATCTGCACCAGTTCCAGCAGTTCGAGCGCGCGCTTTGAGGCGGCCGCGCGCGGAATGTTTTCGTGTTGCAGGATCGCCTCGGTGATCTGCTGGCCGATGGTGAACACCGGGTCGAGTGCGGTCATCGGTTCCTGAAATATCATCGCCACCGTGGGGCCGCGCAGCCGTGTGAGCGCCGCGCGATCCAACGCCATCACATCATGGCCGTCGATGACGACCTTTCCGCCAAGCCGGGCTTTCTTGACCGGCAGGAGGCGCATCAGCGCACGCAGCGTGACGCTTTTGCCCGAACCCGATTCACCCAGGATGCCCAGCACCTCGCCGCGATTCACGGTGAACGAAACACCGTTCACCGCCTGTACCGTGGCGTCGGGGCTGACGAAGCTGACGGTAAGGTCTTCGACAGCGACCAGCGGGCCGGTGTTGTTCATATGTTAGGCACGCGCGTGTGCCAATCTGTTTCCTGTTGGTACAGGTGTGCCGCGCGAAACAGCAGCGCCTCGGAGAACGGCCGCCCCATGAGCTGAAACGAAATCGGCAAACCGTCATCGGAAAATCCGGCGGGCACCGCGAGGCCGGGCAGGCCGAGGTAGTTGGTGGGGCGCGAGTTGCGGCTGATGAGATGGACGATGCGGTTCACCTCGCCGCTTGCCGCCGGGTTGCTGCTCTCGATGGTGGGCGGGGGCAGCACCATCATCGGCGAATGCAGCACATCGATCTTGCTGTAGACCGTATCGAGAAACTCGCGCAGCACATGGGTGCGCAGATTGAGCGCCTCGATATAAGTGGCGGCGGGGATGTGGTAACCAGCTTCGACGCGGCTGCGCACGTAGAGCGAATAATCCTGCGGCCGCTCGCGCATCCACTTCGCGTGTATCGCGCCGGCTTCGGATTGCGAAATGGTTGCCGAAAGCTGAAAGATCGCCTGCGGATCGGGAACGGTAATGTCGATGAGTTTTGCGCCGAGGCGTTTGAATACATCAAGACTCATCCGCATTTGGCGGCGCACGTCGGCGGTGGCGTCGTCGTAGTAGTGATTCGTGGGGATGCCGATTTTCAGGCCCTTGATCCTGCCCGCGAGTTCCTTTTCGTAATTCGGCGGTTTCAACGTTGTGCAGGTCGCGTCCTTGGGGTCGGGGCCCGCGATCACGCCGGTGATGCGCGCGCAGTCGCGCACCGTGCGCGTGAGTGGACCGACCGTATCCTGCGACCACGAGCGCGGCAGGATGCCGTAGCGGCTGATGAGTCCATACGTCGGTTTGAGTCCGACCACGCCGCACGCGGCGGCAGGCAAACGAACCGAGCCGCCGGTGTCGGAGCCGAGCGCGCCGTAACACGCGCGTGCGGCCACCGCGGCGCCCGAACCGCTCGACGAGCCGCCGGTGATGTGCGCGGTGTTCCATGGATTGCGGCAGTGGCCCCAGTGATCGTTATGCCCGGTGGGATTGGCGGCGAATTCCGCCATGTTAAGCCCGCCGAGCCAGATCGCGCCCGCGTCGGCAAGACGCTCGATTGCGGTGGAGGTGACGTTGGGCCGGTAGTCGCGCAGAATCTTCGAGCCGCAGGTCGAAACCTTGCCGGCGCGGTAATACATGTCCTTGTGCGCCAGCGGCACGCCGTGCAGCGGGCCGATTTTCGCGCCGCGTTTCCTGAGCAGCGCGTCGGCTTTCTTTGCGGCCTTCAACGCATCCTCGGCTTCGAGCGAGATAAAACAATTGACCCTGGGCTGTACGCGTTGCGCCTGCTCGATGGCGGCGCGGGTGACTTCCAGCGACGAGAGTTTCTTCTTGCGGATCGCGTCGGCGACTTCGGTGAGGCTCAGGTTGACAATGCTGGTCATCGTTTCGCTCCTTCGCGCGCGGCGTGCAGCAGCGCGATGAATTGCGCGGGCTCGTCGTTAAAGCCGACACGGGCGTTCGCCGCGTCGAATACCGTGTTGTTCAGGCGCTCGATCTCGGTGGTGAGTTCTTCCGCGCGCGCTTCGCTGATATCCACGCGCCGCAGCGCCGCGCCGTAGTGTTGCACCAGTTCCTTGGTGATTTTTCGCGCCATGATTCCTCCATCAGGGTTGCGGCTATGGTAGTCGGCTCGCGCCGTCTCGAAAAGCGCGAATTGAAGCGAATTGAAGCATACACGCCATGATAAAATCTGTGATCAACAAACAGCAACTTAAATGAAAATATTGCACATACTCAGCGCCGGCGCGGCGCAGGCCGTGGTCGAACAAACCATAGCCGCATTCAAGCGCGACACCGGCATCGAGGCCGCGGCCGATTACGGCGCGGTGGGCGCGATGAAAGCCAAGGCGCTGGGCGGCGTGCCGGTTGACGTGATCGTGTTGACCAACAGCATGATCGATGAATTGATTGCGTCCGGTTTCGTAGCGGCGGGGCGCTCGGATTTGGGCAAAGTCGGCACGGGCGTGGCGGTGCGCGCGGGCGTGGCCAAGCCGGACATTGCCAATGCAGACAGCCTGCGCGCGGCATTGCGCGCGGCGAGCGTGATCACGTTTCCCGACCCGGCGATTGCAACCGCCGGCAAAATCGTCATGCAGTGTTTTGAGAAACTCGGCATTAGTGCCGAGGTAAAAGACCGGCTGAAACTTTTTCCCAATGGCAATGCCGCGATGAACTGGCTTGCCGCCAACGGCGACGCGCGCGCGATAGGCATCACGCAAAATACCGAGATATTGCCGATCAAGAGTGTGAGTTACGTAGGGCCGCTGCCGGATGAATTTCAGGCGAAGGCGACTTACTCCGCCGGTTGTGTCGCCAGCGGTGCACAAAGCGCCGCGGCAAAAGATTTTATTTCACGTTTGACCTCACCCGCCGCAAGACCAATGTTGGCCGCGGCGGGCTACGAATTTTAAGGAGAGCAACAATGGACAGCCGCATCGTGCACCTCGCGTTAAAAGTCGAGAACCTCGAAGAAACCACCGCGTTCTACCAGAAGGTATTCGGTTTCTGGGAAGTCGAAACCCGCAAGACGCGCGACCATCTGTCACGCCATCTGACCGACGGCGCAATGGACTTCACGCTGATCAAATACGACGACGGCACGCAGTCGGCTGAATCAAAAGCTTCCGGCGAAGGCCCTTGTATCCATCACTTCGCGATTGAAGTTGACGACATCGCAAAATATACCGAGCAGATCAAGCAGCAGGGCTGCACGATCATCAGCGACCCAGGGGTGATTCCAGTCAAGTTCAAGGCGCCGGGTGGCACCACTGCGGAATTGGTGCCGATAGGGCGCTACAAGAAAACGCAGCGTCCGGCGGCGTAATGAGACGCCTTCCCCTTCGGGGCAAATGTATCGTCGCATCTCAAAGAAACTCCCTCGCCCCGCTTGCGGGGAGAGGGCGGGGGTGAGGGGCCCCACGGTGCTTCCCCTACCCTCACCCTAGCCCTCTCCCGCCCCAGGGCGGGAGAGGGGATTTCTTGGAAAGGTTTAGCAAGGCCTCGAATCCAAAAAGGTAGAACCCAAAGTGGCAACACCATCCTTTGAATCATCCATAGCCGAACGCATCACCGATCAAGCCCTCGCGCTCGACGTAAACGCAATCCCGCCCGCAGTACGCACACGCATCGAAGAACTACTGATCGACGTCATCGGCCTGTGCGTGGCCGCGCGCAACACCGATTACGTCAAGGCGGTGATTGCGGGTGTCGATAGCGGCGGCCCCGCCACGGCCATCGGGCACAAAGCAACTTACGCCCCCGAAACCGCCGCCATGATCAACGGCTGCGCCGCGCACGGCGAGGATTTCGACGACACCTTCGAGGGCGGCCCGGTGCATTCGAGCGCGGTCATCATGCCGGCGGTGCTCGCCGCGTGCGAGCGCTTTGGCTGCGACGGCAAGGCTGCGTTCAAGGGCATGGTGGTGGGCATCGAGACACTGTGCCGCGCATCGATGGTGATCCCCAAGGCGATCCACAAATCCGGCTTTCATCCGACGGCGGTGCTGGGCGCGATGGCGGCGACGCTGGCGGTGAGTGTGACGATGGGACTTAACCGCAAGCAGACCGTGGATGCACTCGGCATCGCCGGCAGCATGGCCAGCGGCATCATCGAATATCTCGCCGAGGGCGCATGGACCAAGCGCCTGCACGCGGGCTGGGCGGCGAAGATCGGCATACAGGCGGCGCGCTTCGGGCAGCAGGGTTTCCTCGGCCCGCGCACCGTGTTCGAGGGCACGCATGGCTTCTACTATGCGTTCGCGCGCAACGCGAGCGGCGATTACAAGGTGCTGACCGAAGACTTCGGCAAGAAGTGGTACACCGATGTGATTACGTTTAAACCGTATGCCACCGGCACCATGAATCAACCGTACGTCGATTGCGCGCTGCGATTATCGAAGCGTGGCATCAAGGCCGAGGAGGTGGTGAGCGTGCTGTGCGAAACCGCAGAGGGCTATGTGCACAGGCTGTGGGATCCGCTGCCGTCCAAGCACCGCCCGGCCAACGACTACGCGGCGAAATTCAGCGCGCCGTTCAACATCGCGGTGGCCTTCATCACCGGCGGCGCGGGGTTGGCAGCCTTCACCGAAAAAACCGTGCGCGACGAACGCATACTCGCGTTGTCATCCAAAGTGCAATACGTGGTTGATCCCAACAATCCGTATCCCAAAGCCTACACCGGCCACGTGCGCATGACGCTCAAAGACGGCAGCGTCGTCGAAGAACGCCAGGGCCACATCCGCGGCGGCGCACAAGAGCCGCTCACGCGCGTGGAGATTGAAGATAAGTGCCGGTTGAATTGCGAGTTTGGCGGATGGAGTGCGGCGCAGATCGACGGGTTTCTAAGACAGGCGCCGAAGTTCCTGGATGGCGCTGTCGATCTAAGAACGCTTCGTGGATAAAATCCTTTACAAGCAATATTTGTCTGGCTGCTATCACGTAAACCAAAGATGCATTCTACAAACAGGAGGCAACCATGAAGTTGAATTTTGGATTGCGCACATTATTCGCCTCTGTAGCAGCGTTCGCCTTGGTTGCGTGCGCGACGTTTCGCGCAGAAGATGCCGAAAGCGTGCTGCGCCGCGCCGACCAAGCGATGGGAGGCGCCACTCTGAAGACCATCCGTTACGCGGGCAGCGGAACAGGCGGCACCTTCGGTCAGGCCTATCGGCCCGGCATGGCATGGCCGAAGATCAACTATTCCAGTTACTCGCGCCTGGCCGACTACGAAAACTCGGCGCTGCGCGACGAGGCTGCGCGCAGCCGCGCGGAACCCACGGGCGGTGGTGCAGTACCACTCATGGGCTCGGGCGAACAGCGCACGACGGCCTTATTGCGTGGCACCGATGCATGGACTATGGTCGGCCCGGCTCCGCTACCTGCGCCTAGGGCGGTGGACGCCAGTATTCACGACCTGTGGACCACGCCGCATGGTGTGATCAAGGCCGCGCTCAAAAACAAGGGCACGCTCGCGATGCGTAACGAAGGCGGCAAGACAGTCGTCTCGTTTATCGAAGCCGGCCGCTTTGCCGCCACCGCGTGGATTAACGCTGACAATCTGGTCGAGCGGGTCGATTCGCGCCTGCCCCACCCGGTGCTGGGTGACACGGCAGTTGAGACCACTTTTTCCGACTACCGGGACTTTGCCGGTGTCAAGTTTCCGACGCGCATACGCCAGAGCCAGGGCGGCTACCCCGTGCTCGACCTGGAAGTGAAAGAAGTGCAACCCAACGTAGCGTCAGGTATCGAAGTGCCGGCGTTGGTGAGTGCCGCCGCCGAGCGCGTGACGGCCGAGAAGGCCGCCGATGGCGTTTGGTACATTGCGGGCGGTTCGCACCACAGCGTGGCTATAGAGATGAAAGATCACGTGATCGTGGTGGAAAGCCCGCTATTCGACGGGCGCGCGAGCGCGATGATTGCCGAGGTCAAGAAGCTCGCGCCCGGCAAAGCGATTCGCTATGTCGTCAACTCCCACCACCATTTCGATCATGCTGGGGGCCTGCGCACTGCTGCGGCCGAAGGCGCAACGCTGGTGACGAGCGATCTCGCGAAACCGTGGTTCGAACGGGTGCTGGCCAACCCCAACCGTATCCGCCCCGACGCTTTTCAGAAGTCTGGCAGGCGAGCCACAGTTATCGGGGTCGATGGCAAGCGCGTGCTCACGGACGGCGCGCGAACTGTTGAGGTGCACCTGATCGAAGGCAGCGTCCACGCGCAGGGCTTCCTGATGGTCTACCTGCCGAAGGAAAAGCTGCTGATCGAAGCCGATGCCTACACCCCAGGCCCGCCCAAAGCAGCGCCGCCCGCGAAGCCGAACGACAACCATGTGAACCTGGTCCAGAACATCGAGCGCCTGAAGCTCTCGGTGGAGCACATCCTGCCGCTGCACGGGCGCATGGTGCCGCTAGCTGATCTGTATACCGCAATTGGAAGGAAACCCTGAAGCAGCCAGCTTTCGTTACACAAATCCAGAATTCGGGTGATGTTCCAGCCCGATGAATTCGCCGCAGTCATAAAGGCTGAAATTCGGAAGTGGCCGAAGATGGTCAGGGATGCGGGCTTCAAGGCGGATTAGCGCATCATCGCATCTTTGCGGTGGCGTCTTGAACTTGTCCTCTATCTACTGCACGTAAGCAGGCGCCTTCGGTATCGCATCACTCTGCGCCTTGTCGTGATTGATCCACAGTTTCGCACCGGTCTTTTGCATGATGCCCGCGACCTTGTCCATCGATTTCAAACTCTGCGCCACGTCGAAGTTGAACGACGGCACGCGGCGATTCACCCAGTTGTCCTGCAAATGCACCATGTCGCCGGTGAGTATGACCGGCCCTGTCTTGGGTAGTCGCACCATCAGCGATTGATGTCCCGGCGTGTGGCCGGGGGTGGCGATGATGAGCACCGAGCCGTCGCCGAAGATGTCGTGGTCGCCGTTTAGCTTGACCGTTTTGTTTGCGCGCAGTTTGTCGTAGCTCGTTACTTCAAAATTCCATTTGCTCACGGCCTCGGGGCCGAAGGCAATGTCGTATTCGGCCTGCTGAATGTAGAGCGTGGCACCGGTGAACAGGTTGCCGTTGCCGACATGATCGCCATGGGTGTGCGAGAACGCGACGTGTTCGATCTTCGCCGGATCAACGTTGATTTCCGCCAGCGCATGGCGCAGCGGTTTGCGCAGGATGTAATGCGGCGACATCTTGTTGCGCTGAAAACCTTTGGGCATGGTGGCGACGTTGTCGTTGATGCCCGAATCCCACATCAGCCAGCCCTTGGCGTGGCGTATCAGGTAGCAGTTGGCGCTGAACGCGCCGGGCTTGCCGACGTTCACGCCGGGCGTCCAGCGCGAGATATCGGATACCGTGGATTCGCCGCAGTTGAAAACATACATGCGCTCGACCGCGGCTTGCCGCTCGCCGGCGGGGCCGGCGGCACAGCTTGCCAGGACAACCAGTACCAAGATCAGTGTAATGCGTATGAATCTCATGCTTGTTCCCCGGCAATAACAATCATGCAGCAGCCCGCGAGCGTCCGGTGAGTTTCATCACTACAAACATCAGCAACAGGCCGCCGAGAAAGCCGCCGATGCACGCGATCCAGATCGCACGCTCCAACTCGGCGGTGAGTGTGTTGGTGAATACATTGGATGAAAAATGCAGCCCGACGACTTTCCATTCGCCGTTGATTTTGGCGCTGGTCGAGCTCCAGCGTGAATCGAGTTTGAACACATCGCGCTTGAGCGGGAAAAATTCATCCGCCATCGTGCCGTTGGCCACCGCGACATCGCCGAAGAAGCGCGCGGGTGCGGACACCGTTGCCTTGGTGTTGTATTTGCTGACGACCGCATCGGTTTTGCCGACCATGCGCTTGTAGTAAGCGCGAATCTCGTTCTTGCCGCGCGACACTTCGGCGTTAAGCCAGGTCACCACCGCGTCGTCGGTCATCTGCGTGAGCAGGCGTTCGATGTTCTGGTCGTTGATGCCGGCTTCCATCTCCGAGAACACCTTGAGCAATGCCTTGCGGTCGTCCGCGCGCGGATCGGCGTTGTCCGCGGCCCGCGCCGTGATGCCGTATGCGCAGATCAGCGCGAAAAATCCCATTGCCAGTCGATGTGCAAAGCTCATGTTGATTCCCTTGCTATATGATTTGCTTGCACGATTCTAGCAGCAGCGCCGGAAAGCCGGTGAGTTGGCGTAACATTAAGGTATCGTCAATGGAGAAATCTCATGAAGCGCTGGTTGAAGGCTGTTACTTTTTGCGCCGTGTCGCTGACGGCAGGCTGCGCCACGTCACCCGAAGGACTGCTCGACCGGGGCGACCGCTTCGATTTCGACATATTGCGCACGCCTTACACGGCGGCGATCTGCATCGCGCGCAACGCCAACGCCATGGGCGGCGGCATCCACGGCGAGGAACGCACGCTCGGGCAATCATCCACCGAAGTCGTGGTACGTCCCTCGCGCGGGGCCGGCGATACCATCGCCATCGTGCAGATCAATTATGCCGGCCCGCATTCAAAAGCATCGGTATCGGTGAATCGCTCGCAATCGGACCGTGCCGGCTTTGCCAAGCGCCTGATGGCGGGGTGTTGATCGTTTAATGGGTTAGCGAATGCCTTTCGTTCAAGCGCCGCCGCAACTGGGCAATCAATACGAAGCCGACCGCGTGTTGCGCCTGTATCTCGCGCGCACGCTGCCGCCGGAGATGTTGAGCGAAATCCAGCCCGCGTTAAGGCACATGGGCGCGTTGGCGGGCGGCGAGCTCTACCGCTTTCAACTCGAGGATCGCGCCAACGAGCCCACACACGTGCCTTGGGACGCATGGGGCAATCGCATCGACCGCATCGACGTGTCGCCGCTGTGGCGCGAGGCCGAGCGCATCGCGGCGGAGCAGGGCCTGATCGCCACCGCATACGAGCGGCGGCATGGCGAATTCTCGCGCGTGCATCAGTTCGCGCTGGTTTATTTGTTCGCGCCTTCGACGGATATTTACACCTGCCCGCTGGCGATGACGGACGGTGCGGCGAAATCGCTGCTGGTTGCGGGCAATCAACCGTTGATTTCACGCGCCGTGCCGCATTTGACGAGCCGTGATCCGCGTGAATTCTGGACCAGCGGCCAGTGGATGACCGAAGCCATCGGCGGCTCCGATGTGGGATTGAGCGAAACCGTGGCGCGCAACGAAACCGGCGCATGGCGGCTCTATGGGCGCAAGTGGTTTACCTCGGCCATCACTTCGCAAATGGCGCTGACGCTGGCGCGCCCGGTGGGCAATCCCGCCGGCGGCAAGGGGCTCGCGTTGTTTTACGTCGAGACGCGCGATGCGCAGGGCCTGCCCAATCGCATCGTCGTCAATCGCCTGAAAGACAAACTCGGCACGCGCAAGGTGCCCACCGCCGAACTTGAACTCGAGGGCACGCCGGCGCAGCTTGTCTACGGCACAACAGACGGCGTGCGCAACATCGCGCCCATGCTCAACATCACGCGCACCTGGAACGCGGTTACCGCCGTTGCGCTGATGCGGCGCGGCATCGCACTCGCGCGCGATTACGCGTACCGCCGCATTGCGTTCGGCGCGAAGTTGATCGACAAGCCGCTGCACGCCGACACGCTGGCGGGCATGCAGGCCGGATTTGAAGGCGCGTTTCACCTGGCGTTTTTCGTGGTTGAGTTGCTGGGCCGCGCCGAGGCCGGCAACGCGAGCGGCGTGCAAGCCGAACTGCTGCGCGTACTTACCCCGATCGCGAAATTAACCACCGCGCGGCAGGCGGTAGCCGTGCTCATCGAGGCCATCGAGTGCTTCGGCGGCGCGGGCTACGTCGAAGACACAGGGTTGCCGCAACTGTTGCGCGACGCACAGGTGCTGCCGATCTGGGAGGGCACGACCAACGTGCTGGCGCTCGACACGCTGCGTGCGTTGCAGGGCGATCAAGGCATGAAGCTTTTGCAACGCGAGGCGGGCTACTTGCTGCAAGGCGTGCGCGAGCCCGCGTTGTTGCGGCTGTCGGCGCAAGCCGAGCGCGTGCTGGAGCAGGCTGGCGAGTGGCTTGCGGGCGCGATGAAAGAGGGCGAGCACGCGATGGAAGCAGGTGCGCGGCGTTTTGCCATGACGCTGGGCCGCGCGTTCGAGCTGGCGCTGCTACTGCGCCACGCGCAATGGACGCTCGAACACGAACAGGACGCCCGCGCCAGCGCCGCCGCCCGGCGCTTCGCGGCGCAGGGTATCAATCTGCTGGCGGCCATGCGCAATGAGGACGCATCTATTTTGGCGCGCGATGCGTAGAGCACCGGGTTGCCCAAGATAACCGCATCGCGCAGGCAACAATCGCGCACCCTTAGATCGGGAATGACCGACGCCGAGCGTTTGTTGTGGCGTCAGTTACGGATGCGGCAGTTGGCGGCTTTCAAATTTCGGCGGCAGACTGTAATTGGGGCCTACACGGTTGAATTTGTATGCCTGAAGGCGGGATTGGTGATTGAGGTGGATGGTGGACAGCATGCTTCCGCCGTGGCGCAGGATGCGCGGCGTACCGCGGAGTTGGGCAAGCGGGGATATCGTGCTTTGAGATTCTGGAATAATGAAGTGCTGGGGAATATTGAAGGCGTGCTTACTGTTATTGCAGGGGAGTTGGGTGTGGCGGGTGAACCACCCCCACCCTAGCCCTCCCCCTGAAGGGGAGGGAATTCCACTGTAATGTGCACACTATGAAGCTCCTTCCCCTTCAGGGGGAAGGCTGGGATGGGGGTGGTTGCAAACACAACCAACACGATCAACCAAAGGAGAAAACCATGCAAGGCACAATGATGAATTTTCCGCTTACGCTCACGCATCTGCTGGAGCGCGCGGGGCGGTTGTTTGGCGACAGCGAGATCGTTTCTCGTTTGCCTGATAAATCGTTGCATCGTTACCGCTATCGTGATTTTCACCGGCGGGCTTGTGCGCTGGGTGGGGCGTTGCAGAAGCTGGAGCTGAAAAAAGGCGAGCGCGTGGCGACGCTGATGTGGAACCACTACGCGCATCTGGAGGCGTACTTCGCCGCGCCTTGCGCGGGCGGCGTGCTGCACACGTTGAATCTGCGGCTGCATCCGGACGACATCGCTTACATTGCCAACCATGCGCGCGACCGCTTTTTGATTGTCGATGATGTGTTGTTGCCGCTCTTCGAAAAATTCCGCGCGCAGGTGAAGTTCGAGCGCGTTTTCGTGGTGCCGCTCTCTGGGAAGCCCGTGCCTTCGGGCTATGACGATTACGAACAATTGCTGGCGGGCGCGCCCGCGTTCAAGGCGCCGTTGCTGGATGAGAACGACGCCGCGGGCATGTGTTACACCTCCGGCACCACGGGCAAGCCCAAGGGTGTGGTCTACTCGCACCGCTCGACCGTGCTGCACGCGCTGGCGACATCCACGGTTGATTACATGGGGCTTTCCAATAGCGACACGCTGTGCCCGATCGTGCCGATGTTTCATGTCAACGCCTGGGGGCTGCCTTACACGGCAACCATGATGGGCGCGAAGATTGCGTTTCCCGGCCCGCATCTGGACGCGATTAGTTTGCTTGATCTTTATGCGTCGGAGGGCGTGACGGTGTCGGCGGGTGTGCCGACGATCTGGATGGGCATGCAGCAGGCGCTGGAAAAAGAACCCGCGCGCTGGAAACTCGCGCCGGGCTTGCGCATGATTTGCGGCGGTGCCGCGGCGCCGGAGTCGATGATTCGCGCGTTCGATAAATTCGGCCTGCGCGTGATTCACGGCTGGGGCATGACGGAAACCTCGCCGCTGGGTGCGATCAATTTCATCAAGCGCGAGTTGACCGGCTTGAACGCGGATGAAACTTACGCGGTGCGCGCGAAGCAGGGCGTGCCGCCGCCGTTCGTGGAGTTGCGCACCATGAGTGAAAACGGTGAGGCACCGTGGGACGGCAAATCGATGGGGGAGCTGCAGATACGCGGGCCGTGGGTGGCATCCGGCTATCACGAGTTGCCGGCGGAAGCGGACAAGTGGACGGATGATGGTTGGTTTCGCACCGGCGACATCGCGATCATCGACGCGCACGGCTACATGAAAATCGCCGACCGGGTGAAAGACCTGGTGAAGTCCGGTGGCGAATGGATCAGCTCGGTTGATCTGGAAAACGCGCTGGTGGCGCACTCGGCGGTGCAGGAGGCGGCGGTGATCGCCGTGCCGCATCCGAAGTGGGACGAGCGCCCGGTGGCAGTGGTGGTGCTGAAAGCCGGCAAGAGCGCGACGGCGGATGAGCTACGCGCGCATCTGGCGCCGACATTCGCCAAATTCTGGCTGCCGGATGAAGTGAAATTTGTAGATTCGATACCGAAAACCTCGACGGGAAAGATGCTCAAGGCTACACTACGCGAGCAATACCAGAATCTCTTCACCCAATAGCCGAGGCCGCAATGACACAGCAAATCGATCTGCAAATCGACGTCGTTTCCGACGTGGTTTGACCGTGGTGTTTCATCGGCAAGCGCAAACTCGAAATCGCGCTTGAGCAACTGAAAAAACAGTCGCCCGATGTAAAGCCGGCCGTGCGCTGGCTGCCGTTTCAACTCAATCCTGATCTGCCGGCGGAAGGCATTCCGCGCAGCGAATATATCGCGCGCAAGTTCGGCGCGCGCGGCAAGGGCAATTACGACCGTGTCGCGGGCGTGGGCAAAACCATCGGCATTGACTTTGCCTTCGACAAGATCGAGGTGCAACCTAATACGCTCATCGCACACCGCCTGCTGCACTATGCGGATATGAATGGCGCGCAGGATGCGGTGGCGAACGAGTTGTTCGATGCGTATTTCATCAATGGCGCGAATCTCACCGATATCGACACGCTCGCTGACATCGGCGCGCGCGCCGGTCTCGAACGCGCGGCGCTGCGCACGTGGCTCGCCAGCGATGCGGATCGCGACACCGTGAGCCAGGGCGACATCGAGGCGCGCAGCGCGGGCATCGGCGGCGTGCCGTTTTTCATCTTCAATCGCAAGGTGGGCGTGTCGGGCGCGCAGGATCCGGAGGCGCTGCTGGATGCGATGATGCAGGCGATGCAGGCGATGCAGGATCCGGTAGCCGCGTCGGGCGGTTGACTTTACAAAACCGATTTGCCACAGATGTCACGGAGGAACACAGAGAAATTTCGGAGTGTTTTTCTCTGTGTCCTCCGTGGCTGATTCTTGACGTTCGCTTTTCCTCATGACACACCCGCTCTCCGGCGTACGCATCCTCGAACTCGGCCAGATCATCGCCGGCACCTATGGCTGTCAGGTGTTGTCCGACTTGGGGGCGGAGGTCATCAAGATCGAAACGCCGGAGGGCGACCTCGGCCGCATCCCCTCGGTGGCACCGTACAAGGGTGTGAGCGCGCTGTTTCTCACTTTCAATCGCAATAAAAAAAGCGTGGTCATCAATCTGAAAACGGATGAGGGCCGCGCGCTGTTCTACGATCTGGTGAAAGTGTCGGATGTGGTGCTCGATAATTTTCGCGCCGGCGTTTTGCAGCGCTTGAAGGTGGATTACCCGACACTGTCGGCGATCAACCCGCGCATCATTCAGTGTTCGGTCACGGGCTTCGGCTCCGAGGGCGCATACAAGGATTTCCCCGCGCTTGATCTGGTGATACAGGCGATCAGCGGTTATCTTTCGATCACCGGCGAGCCGGGCCGCGCGCCCGCGCGCGTGGGCATACCGCTGGCGGATTTGTCGGGCGGCATTTTTTCTTGTGAAGCGGTGCTCGCCGCGCTTTACGCGCGCGAGCGCACGGGCAAGGGTTCGCGCGTCGAGACCTCGATGTTCGATGGCATGCTTAACCTCTTGAGCTACATGGCCACGCATTATCTGACGGCGGGCGAGATACCCACGCCGCAAGGCTCCGCGCATGAGTTTTCCGTGCCGTGGCAGGCGTTCCAGGCGCAAGATGGTTATCTGGTCATCGCCACGCGGCAGGAAATTTTCTGGAAGAAACTTTGCGCCGTGCTGGAACGCCCGGAGCTTGCCGATGATGCGCGTTTCGCCACCAATCCCGCGCGGCTTGAGCATCGCGAAATATTGATACCGCTGCTTGAAGGCATCATGCGCGGCAAGACGGTGAAGGCGTGGCTTGCGAAGCTCTATGCCGCCGAAGTGCCCGCCGCGCCGGTGAATGATCTCGAAGGCGCTTTCGGCGAGCCGCCGGTGGCGGAGAACGAGATGATCGTCGAATACGATCATCCGCAAGTGGGCCGCGTGCGCATGCCGGGAAATCCGATTAAATTCGCGGGTGCGGGCAAGACGATATCGAATCCCGCACCGCTGCTGGGTGAACATACCGATTCGGTATTGAGCGGGCTGCTACGATTGACGCCTGTGCGCATCAGCGCTTTGCGTGAACAAGGCGTTATTAAATAATCGTTTAAAAACAATAATTTACAGAGGTTCGTAAGATGAGAGGCTTATACTGGGAAGAGTGGGACATCGGCGCTGAGTTCGTCAGCCCGGCGCGCACCGTGACCGAATCCGATATTGTCCAATTCGCGGGTTTGTCGGGCGACTACAACCCGCTGCACGTGAACGAGGAGTATTGCAAGACCACCCAATTCGGCACGCGCATCGCGCACGGGCCGCTGGTTTATGCGATTGCCGCTGGGCTGTTGTTTCAACTGCATTTGTACGACGACACGCTGATCGCGTTTTTGGGGTTCGAGAATCTGAAGTTCACAGCGCCGGTGAAGGCGGGCGACACCATACACGCTAAAATAAAAGTGCTCGAAAAACGCGAAAGCTCGCGCGCCGACCGCGGCGTGATGAAGCGCGAGTTGAAGGTTTACAATCAGCGCGGAGAAATGGTGCAGGACGCGGTGCAGGCGTTTTTGCTTAAACGCAAACCCGCTTGACCGCGCGCCAACAGGGAGCGAACTGACATGGCACTAAACTGGTTGCCCGGCCGCAAGATCGATCATCCGATGGCCGACATGAAAAGAGCGCGCGAGATGGTCGATGGCCTGTCGCGCGGAGATTACGTGCGCGCACTCGAGGAAATCGTGTCGTGGCTGGAGTCGATTAATCTCGAGGCCGCGTTCAAACTCGAGTACCGGCTGGAACTGCTCGATCTGATCGAGCGCGGTGCCAAGCCGCATTGGGGCGCGGTGTCCACGGAGTATCTCGACGCGCCGCGCCTGCAAAAGCAATACGAAAGCAAGCTGTGGACCGCATACTTCGTGTTCTGGAAGATGCTCGGCGATTCGTACCTGCGCTGTCTGAAGCAATATCAATCTGGCCAGGCCGATGGCGGCACGGAGAAATCGCTGCCGATGATCGTGGGGCGCGCGCTGCGTTCGCTCACGGTGCAAATCAAGTGGCGCTTGCTGCGCTATGACACCGTCGAAGAGCGCGTGTGGAACGACATTGGCGGCACGTATGCGTTTGCCGAGAGCCACGGCTTTGCCAATAAGCGAGCCACGATTTACCCCGGCGCCCACGGCGAGGCCAGCGCACAGGAAGAATTGCTCAAGGCGTTGTTGCTCGTGGTGTCCTCGCCGGATGCGTTATCGCCGGATAAATTGCAGATCGCCGAGCGCGTGATCGCGCACGTCGCGCGCAAGGGTGAAGTGGATTCCATGCGCACCGCGGGCTGCGGCTTTTATTACGATCTGGCCATGCACACCGGGCCGGCGCGCGTGTTCAAGGGCATGCGCATGGGCAACTCGGTGCGCTTTTTCGGGCCGGGCGGCGGGCGCAAGGCGCTGAACGAGATCGCGCAGGCCATCAACGAAAAAGGCGGCGTGCCCGAGGATCTCAACCTCGGCGGCAAGTTTGATAAACAAGTCGTGATGAGCGTGGTGATGCACATCGGCCGCTATTGGTCGGAGACCCCGCCGGAGCGCCGCTCGCCGCGGCTTGATCTGGTGACGCGGCTGACCGTGGTGCCGGGCTTTAACGCCGCGGTGTCGTGGATCAACTCGGAGATCGATGGAGATTCGCTGGTGTTCGTGGTTCCCGCCAATTCCGAAAGCTGGGTCGTCGCCAACGCGAGCGACGGCGGCTACGGCGCCACCGTGCCCACCAGCAAGGGCGACTGGCTCAAGGTGGGCGCGCTGGTGGGGCTGCGCGCCGAAGGCCAGCCGGTGTCGCGCGCGGGCATACTGCGGCGCACCAGCCGCGACAAGGATAACCAGCGGCGCGTCGGCATCGAGGTGCTGAGCAAGGTCGCGATACCCGCACGCTTTGTGTTGGCTAACGGCGACAAACCCGCCGTGCCTTCGGGGAATGCTCCAAATGCCTTGCTGCTCAACAGCAAGCCGGATGCCAATGGGCAAATCAAATTGCTGTTACGCGCGGGCAGCTACGCCGCGGGCAAACCGGCGCACATGTTCGTGCGCGGCAAGGGCTACCTGGTAACGCCGATCGCGGCGCAGGAAGAAGGCGACGATTTCGATCTGGCCTCGTTCAAAATCGTCAAGCCGTTGTAAATCGCGCTAACGCGTCACTGCGGTGGAATGTTTTTCACCAGTTCGCGCGCGGTGGCGGCTTCGGCTTTGACGTAGGCCGCGAACTCGGCGGGTGTGTTGCCGCCGGGCATGAAGCCAATATCGATCAGGCGCTTTCTCACGGCGGGATTGTTCAACGCCGAGACCACGGCGGTGTGTATGGCGGCGAGCCGGTCTTTCGGTATGCCCGCGGGCACGAATAACCCGTACCAGCACGAAAACTCATAACCGGGCAGGCCGGCGTCCGCGATGGGCGGCGTGGCGGGTAACTGCGCAACGCTTTTCAGACTCGATACACCCAGCGCGCGCAAGCGGCCTTGTTTGATTTGCGGCAGCGCAGGCCCCAGCGGCGCGAAATACATCGAACTTTCACCCGACAGCACGGCGGTGAGCGCGGGCGCGCCGCCTTTGTACGGCACATGCAGAACATCCACGCCCGCTTTCTTGAGAAACAGTTCGGCGGCGAGAAACGTGCAGGTGCCTGCGCCCGCCGAGGCGTATTGCAACGCGCCAGGTTTGTCCTTCGCCTGCTTCACCAGATCGACTACCGATTGTATGGTTGACGAGGCGGGCACCACGGCCACCGAAGGGGACGATGCGAGCAGCGTCACCGGCGTGAAATCACGCAAAAAGTTGTACGGCAAATTCCTGTAGAGGCTCATGTTCACCGCGTGCGTGGTGGCGAGCTGCACCAGCGTGTAGCCGTCCGCCGCCGCCCGCGCGCCAATCTCCGCGCCAATATTGCCGCCGGCACCCGCGCGGTTATCGACGATGACCTGGCGGCCGAAATCCTCGGACAGTTTCTCGGCGACGATGCGCGCCAGCAGATCGATATTGCTGCCGGGTTGATCCGTCACCAGATAACGAATGACTTTTTCCGGGTATTTCTGTGCCTGAACGGGCAGGCACATGCCCGCGACCATGGCGATGGTGATGAGTCTGAAAGCAGGCATGGGCTGGTCTCGTGATTGGAACGTGCGGTTATTCTACAATGCAGCGCTGGATTATCCACGCCTAACTTAAAGGGGAATGCCATGCCAGATCGTGAATCAAAAATCGCAGAACTCAAACGCAAGTACGGCGCGGCCAGCATCGACAATGCCATTCGTCTGAATCCGCATGACTTTGACGAGTTGATCGATTGGCGCGACGAAATGGACCCGAACTACACCCGGCTATGGCTCGACTACACCTACGGCGGCCTGATGGTGCGCGGCGTGCTGAGTGAGCGGGTGCGTTATCTGGTGCTGATCGCGCAGTGCGTGGCGATGGCCGAGATGGAGGCGCTGGAGAGCGCGATGCGCGGCGCGCTTGCGCAAAAGGTGCCGCCGCGCGACGTGCTGGAAATCATCGTGCAGGCCACGGTCTACGTCGGCGCGCCCAAGATCAATCGCGCGGGGCGGCTATTTCACCGCATCATCAAGGAATTGGGGCGCATGGAGGAGCTTAAAAATACGCAGCCGCCCATCGAGGGCCGCAACGCAGAACGCTCGCTGGAGGCGGAGCGCAAGACCTGGGGCGTGCCCGACGAGCGTTTTCCCACGCGCGAGGCGATGCTCGAAAAATACGGCTGGCACGGCATCAGCGCGGGCCTGCGCCTGCAGCCGACACATCACGCCGAAGCGGTGATGCGCATGGACCGCAACGATCAGAATTTCTTGCAACGCTGGCTTGATTTCATTTACGGCGGCATGTACGTGCGCGGCGTGCTCGACGACAATACACGCCTGTTGTGCGTGGTGGGCGTGTGCACCGCGCTCGATGAAATGGCGCAGGGTGAGAACCACATCCGCGCCGCGCTCATGCTGGGTGCTACGCCACGCGAGATTCAGGAAGTCGCGGTGCAATCAACCCAGTACTGGGGCATGCCGCGCAGCCTGCGCACCATGACCATGCTCGACCGCGTGTTGAAGGAGCAGGGCCGGTCAGCGGAGCTTACGGATACGCAGTTGCCGCTGCCGCGAAATTAATGCAGGTCCAACTTCGCTTCCTTGGCGAGCTTGCGCCATTTGTTGATCTCGCTTTTGATGTGCGCGCCGAACTGATCCGGCGTATTGCCGACCGGCAATGAGCCTTCGCCAGCGAGACGCTTTGCGGTATCCGGTGAATTCACACCCTCCGCGATGGCGGCTGAAATCTTGTCCACCAGCACACGCGGCACTTTGGCCGAGGTAATGATGCCGTACCATTGATCCACCTCGTATCCCGGCAGGCCAGCCTCGGCGATGGTCGGAAACTCCGGCGCGGACGGCGAGCGTTTGGCCGCCGTGATGGCCAGCGGCCGCAGCCGCCCGGATTTAAAGTGCGGGCGCAGGCTCAGTATCGTGCCATAACCCATTTGAATATTGCCGCCGAGCACATCGGTGATTGCGCCCGCGCCGCCTTTGTAGGGGATGTGCACGGTTTTTACGCCGCCCAGATGATTGAACATTTCGCCCGCGAAGTGTTGCAGGCCGCCGGTGCCCGACGATCCGAAATTGAGCTTGCCGGGGTTCGCCTTTGCGTAGGCGAGCAGTTCGGACACGGACTTTGCCGGCACCGCGGGATGCAGATACAACACGTAGAAAAGCGAAGTTGCCTGCGAAATCGCCTGCAAATCCTTCGTCAGATCGTACGGCAGCTTGGGATTGGTCGCGGAGTTGACCGAATGCGAGGCCGAGATGAGGCACAGCGTATAGCCGTCGGGAGTGGCCTGCGCGGTGAGTTCGACGCCGATCGCGCCCGCGGCGCCCGGGCGATTGTCCACGATCACCTGCTGCCCCCAGCGCTCGGAGAGCTTGGCCGCGACCGCGCGCGCGGTGATGTCGGTGCCAGCGCCGGGCAGAAACGGCGCAATCAGGCGCACCGGTTTGTTGGGGTAATTATCCGCGGGCGATGCGGCGTGCGCGGCGGGCATGCCTGCCAGCGCGAGAAAAAGAACTTTGAATTTTACTTTCACGGTGTCACCTTTATTACGAAATTAAGAACTGCGTAGGGCGCAATCGAAGCGAAGCGCATTGCGCTGTTTGCCATATCCGAGTGTGGATCGACGCAATGCCCGTGGCGATTGCGCCCCGCGATTATGCCTTACCGGTGATGCGGTTGACTTCCGCGAATTCTTCCGCCGTCAATTCCCAATCCGCGGCTTTGACGTTGGCTTCCAGTTGCTCGGGCTTGGTCGCGCCCGCGATCACGCCCGCCACCACCGACTGCGCGGCGAGCCAACTGAAGGCGAGTTCGAGCAGCGTGCGTCCGCGTTTTTGGCAGAAGGCTTCCAGTTGTTCCACGCGCGTCCAGTTGGCATCGGTCATGAACATTTCCTGATAGCGCTTGCCCTTGGTGATGCGCGCGCCGTCGGGCGTGGGCGCGCCACGGCGGTATTTGCCAGTGAGAAATCCGCTGGCGAGCGGATAGTACGGTAAGAGGCTCATGCCGTGCGCTTGCATCGCCGGTATCAGTTCGCGCTCCGGGCCGCGCGCAAGCAGGCTGTATTCGACCTCGCAGGTGGTGAGCATTTTCAGCCCGTGATGTTTTGCCGTCCACTGCATGTCTACCAGCCGCCACGCGGCGATGGCGGATACGCCGGCGTAGCGAATCTTGCCCTGTTGCACCAGATCGTCGAGCGCGCGCATGGTCTCTTCCAGCGGCGTGGCGTGGTCGTAGTGATGCAATTGGTAGATATCGATCCAATCGGTGTTCAAGCGCTTGAGACTCGCCTCGACGGCGGACATGATGTAGCGGCGCGACGCGCCTTTCAACGTGCCGGCCTCGTCCATTGCGCCGCCGAACTTGCTGGCGAGCACGATGTCCTTGCGGCGGCTGCCCAGGTACTTGCCGAGTATGGTTTCGGAGCCGCCCTTGTGGCCATAAACATCGGCGGTATCGAACAGGGTGATGCCCAGATCAAGCGCCTTCGCGATGACCGGACGCGACGCCGCTTCGTCGATGCGCAGCGCAAAGTTGTTGCACCCCAATCCGACGGACGAGACCTTGAGCGGGGTTGACCCCAGTTGCCGTTGCTTCATTAAATTACTTCCTAAGATTTAGATCCGCTGTGCGCCAAGAGTGGCGGCGGCGATTTTTTCCGCGATCATGATGGTTGGAATATTGGTGTTGCCCGAAATGATGGAAGGCATGATTGATGCATCCGCCACGCGCAGGCCGCTCACGCCGTGCACGCGGCCTTGCGCATCGGTCACCGCTTGCGGGTCGCTGGCGGTGCCCATGCGGCAGGTGCCCGACGGATGAAACAGGCCCGCGACATTATCACGGATGTGAGCCTTCAGCCGCTCGGGGTCTGCAAGCAGTGCGTGCGCGGATACACCTTCGCCAACGAAATTTTGCAGCACCCAATCGGCGAGCGGCGGCACGAGATCGAACGTTTTCGCGATCAGCGTGGTCTTGATGCGATTGCCTTGATTCAATTCGTTCAGTCTGCGTATGCGGTTGCCGAACGATACCGGAAACGGTTTGCCGCAGGGAATGCAGCGCTGGCAATAATCGGCAATGCGCACCGCGCGCACAAACGCCTCCGCCATGCGCGTGGCGTCAATCTCGTCGACCATGAAATTGAATTGAACGCGCGGCATTTCACGCGGGCCGGGTGAAGCGAGTTCAACCCTGCCGCGCGAACGCGGCTGCAACACCACCGGCGACAGATTGGCGATCTGCATGCCGAGCACGTTCCATGAGGTCTTGCTCTGAATGTTGATGTAGAGATCGCCCGCGCCGCAACCGTCAAGCCCGGACGAGTATCGCAGGCTGACCGCGGGCGTGGTGCGTAGTTCCACTGCCTGCCGCGCTTGGCGCTTGAGATGCAGCCCGGTAAACACCACCGGATGATTTTGCAGATTCGCGCCCACACCGTCGAGGCCGGCGACGACTGGAATGCCAAGATCACGCAGCGTTTGCGCCGGGCCGATGCCGGAGCGCATCAGCAGCGTGGGGGTGAAAATCGCGCCCGCGGTGAGGATGATTTCATGGGCGTGAAATTCAACCGCTTGTCCGTTCACCTGTGCCGCAACACCAACTGCACGGCCATCTTTGAACACGATACGCGTGACCGTGGCCGAGGTAGCGATGGTCAAATTCTTGCGCTGGCGAATGGTGGTATCGAGATAACACGATGCACTCGAGGCGCGCCGCGTGAGCGTGTTGCTCATCGGCACCGCGCCGTAGCCGTCGCGAAAGTCGGCATTCATGTCGGCGATGTGCGTGATGCCGTGCTCAACACAATAACGTTCGACGGCATGCGCGATGGGCGGCCACTGCTTGCGCTGCAAGCGGCGTATCGGCACGGGGCCGTTTGCGCCGTGTGACAGTCCCTGAAAATCCCAGTCGTTTTCGAGCTTGTTGAACCACGGCAACACATCGTCCCAGCCCCAGCCGTGCGCGCCCGCGTCGCGCCAACGGTCGTAATCCTGCGCGCAGCCGCGCAGCGCCACCATGCCCATCACAGCACCCCCGCCGCCCATCACGCGCGCTTGCGGAAACGGCGTGCCGCCGCCCGCGGGTTGACGCCAGTGCGCTTTCAACCCCGGCCAGAAATATTGCTTGTTGAAATACGAAGTGGGGTAGACGTCGGCGATGTCTTCGGGCTCGCTCCCGGGCGGCGTGTCGATGCCGGCTTCGAGCAGCAATACAGTGTGCGAGGCGCGCTCGCTCAAGCGGTTTGCCAGCACGCAGCCGGCGGCGCCCGCGCCTATGATTAGGGTGTCAAAACTCTGAGCCATGGACTATTAATCGACTTTGTATTGCCGGATACTTTGCCAGCTTCGTAAAATGAGGCTCTATGACGAGCCATCGGTCACGTGTAAAACGGATAGCTGCAATCTGCCTGATTTGGCCGGTTCCTGCAATCGTTAGTGCACAACAATATCCGGTGAAGCCGGTGCGCTACATTTTGCCAAGCACCGGCGGCACCGAAATCATCGGCAGGCTCATCGCGCAGGGCATGACGCAGGCGCTGGGCCAGCAGGTGTTCGTCGATATCCGCGCGGGTGCGGCGGGCAACCTGGGTGCTGAGATCGCCGCCAAGGCGCCGGCGGATGGCTACACTTTGTTGCAAATTACGCAGTCGCATACGGTGAACGTGAGTCTGTTTCGCAATCTTGCGTATGACCTTGTGCGTGATTTTGCGCCGGTGAGTAAGGCCGATGTGTCGCCGATGATCGTGGTGGTGCATCCATCGCTGCCGGTGAAATCGATGCGCGAGCTGGTTGCGCTCGCCAAGGCGCGCCCAGGTGCCATCAACTACGGCTCGGCGGGTGTGGGCACTTCCACCTATCTCGCCGCTGAATTGTTCAAAACTCTGGCGGATATCAATCTGGTCGAGGTGCCTTATCGTGGCGGCGCGCCGGCGCAAACGGCGGTGATCGCGGGGGAGGTATCGGTGTACTTCGCGCCGATTGCGACCGCGCTGCCGCTGGTGCGCGACAACCGGTTGCGTCTGCTTGCGGTGTCCACGTTAAAGCGGCTCGCAACTTTGCCCGATACGCCTACGGTCGCTGAATCCGGTTACGCCGGATACGAGGCAAGTAATTGGCACGGACTCGCGGCGCCGGCGAAGACGCCGAGAGAAATCATCAACACGTTGCGCAATGCCGTGGTTGCCGCGATCAATCAACCGGATTTGAACAAGCGCATGCGCGATCTCGGCTACACTTTGATCGGCGATACGCCGGAAGAATTCGCCGAATTCATCAAGGCCGACATCGAAAGATGGCGCAAGGTGGTGCGCCAGAAGAATCTGAGTGTTGATTAAAAAGTCTTTTATAAACAAATACTTGCGAGATTAATACCATGAGGCCATTGCGCAGCTTGTTGATCATGCCGGCCAATCGCGCGGACATGCTTGCCAAATCACCGACGTATGGCGCGGACGCGCTGGTGTTCGATCTGGAAGACTCCGTGCCGGTGGCGGAGAAGCCCAAGGCGCGCGTGCTGGCGCGCGAATACATCGAAAAACATCGCGCGCAGAATGCGATCTACGTGCGCGTGAACGCGTTGCAAACCGGCATGACCGCGATGGACCTCGACGCCATCGTCACCGAAGGCTTGCTTGGCGTGCGTTTGACCAAGGCCGAATCCGCAGAGCAGATACGCGAGGTGGATCGCATGCTCACCGAGCTCGAACAAAAGCGCGGCCTGAAAGCGGGCGCTATAGGCATCGGCCCCAGTCTAGAATCGGCGAAGGGCGTGTGGTTCGCGTACGAAATTTTATCTGCGTCGCCGCGGATTTTTTCCGTGACAGCAGGCACCGCGCAGGATGGCGATCTGCAAACCGATATCGGTTATCAATGGACGGCCGAAGGCAACGAAGTGCTCTACATCCGCTCACGCATCATGCTCGCCGCGCGCGCGGCGGGCGTCGAGACCGTGCTCGATGGATCGTACGCCAACATCCGCGACCCCGATGGTTTGCGCACATGTTGCGAGGCCGCGCGCAAGCTAGGGTTTCGCGGCAAATCGATCATTCATCCGAACCAGGTCGAGATCGTCAACCGCGCGTTCACGCCCACGAAGCAGGAACTCGATTACTACAAACGCGTGATCGAAGCGTTTGATGCCGCTGTCGCGCGCGGCTCGGCGGCGACCACGGTGGATGGCAAGCTGGTTGATTACGCCATGGCGGCAATGGCCAAGCGCGTGCTGGCTTGGGGCGAGGGTTTGAAATGAGCGGCGCCATGCCTTTGAGCGGCATCACCGTCATCGACTGCGGCCAGGTCATCGCCGGGCCGACCATCGCCATGATACTCGGCGACTTCGGCGCGGAGGTTATCAAGGTCGAAAACCCGCAGGGCGGCGATCAGGGGCGCTACTTTGGCCGCAGCAAGAATGGCGTGTCGCTTAACTGGAAGCAGCTCTCGCGCAACAAAAAAACCATCACGCTGTCCTTGAGCAAACCAGCGGGGCAGGCGTTGTTTTGCAAGTTGATCAAGGCCACGCAATGCGATGTGCTGATCGAAAGTTTTCGCGCGGGCACGTTCGAGAAATGGAATCTCGGTTTCGACAAGCTGCGCGAGTTCAGTCCCGGCATGTCGATGATACGGGTGTCGGGCTTCGGCCAGACCGGGCCGTATAAAGACCGGCCGGGGTTCGGCACGCTGGCCGAGGCGATGAGCGGCTTTGCGCATATCACGGGCCAAGCCGATGGGCCGCCGACCTTGCCGCCGCTGCCGCTGGCGGATACGGTGTCCGCGCTTTACGCCACCATCGGCGTGCTGCTCAGCCTGTATCAGCGCGATGCGAAGAAAAGCGGGCGCGGGCAGAGTGTCGATGTCAGCTTACTGGAGTCGCTCTACACCGTGTTGAGCGGGCACGCGATTGCCTACGATCAACTGGGGCTTCCCGGCAAACGCACTGGCAATCGCACCTCGGGCTCCGCGCCGCGCAATGCGTATCGTACGAAAGATGATCGCTGGATCGCGATTGCTGGCTCAACACAAGCGCTGACCGAACGTTTGTTCAGGGAGATGGGGCGTGCCGATCTGATCGCCGATCCGCGGTTTAAAAGCAATCGCGACCGGCTGGCGAATGTAGAGGTGCTCGACGACATCGTCGGCGCGTGGGTGCTCGAACGCACGCAGACCGAATGCATTGATCAACTGGTCAAGGCGGAAGTTGCTGTCGCGCCCGTGGCAGATTTTAAAGACCTCGCCGAAGACCCGCATTTGATTTCGCGCAAGGTGCTGACCACGATTGATGATCCCGAACTGGGCAAACTGCGTATGCCCGACGTGCTGCCGCGCATGTCGGATACGCCGGGCCGAATTGAATACGCGGGCTTGCCGATGGGGGCGTACAACGAAGAGATTTATTGCGGGCGGCTGGGCTTGAGCAAGGATGAATTGGCCGCGCTCAAGGCAGAGGGCGTGATTTGACTCGGTTGGTTTAATATTGGTTTTTAATGCAGGAAGGAGACACGCGATGGCGCAAGACGACAAGGCAGCCGTGAAAACAAAACCCTTCAGCGGCTATTACAACCGCCCGTTGCAAAACGATGATTCGTTGCTGACACACGTCGGCCCCGGCACGCCTTGCGGCGAATACATGCGGCGCTACTGGCAGCCGTTTCTGATTGCTTCCGAACTTGGCGAACTGCCGATCGCGGTGCGTTTGCTGGGCGAAGACCTGGTGGTGTTCCGTGATAAATCCGGGCGCCTGGGTTTGCTGCACAAGCACTGCGTGCATCGCGGCGTGTCGCTGGAGTTCGGCATCATCGCCGAGCACGGAATACGCTGCTGTTATCACGGCTGGCATTTTGATTGTGACGGCACCATCCTCGACACACCCGCCGAGCCCGACACCAGCCGCATCAAGAATAATTTTTGCCAGGGCGCGTATCAGGTGCGCGAGGAACACGGGTTGCTCTTTGCCTACATGGGGCCGCCGGAGCACACGCCGGAGTTTCCTTATTACGATTCATTCAGCGATCCGCATCTGACCATCGCGCCTTTCAGAATGATTTTGCCGTGCAACTGGCTGCAGATCGTCGAGAACGCCGCCGACCCGATACACAACGCTTATCTGCACGCGATCATGAGCGCCAGCGGCAATCAGTTTTCGGCGGCGTTCAAGGTGCAACCCGCGCTGGATTTTGTCGAGACGCCGCTGGGCTTTTTGTCTATGGCCACGCGCAAGATTCGCGACTTCGTATTCATACGCGCGGGTGAGTTGATGCTGCCGAACGTGGCGCAATTTCCCTCTGGCAACAACAAGGTGGATAGCGAGTCGGTGCGCGCGTTCTCATCCACCACGCGCTGGGCGGTGCCGGTTGACGATCACAATTCGTTTTATATAGGCGCGACGCACTGGGATTCACGCGGCGGCGCGCGCAGTACCAGCCTTGACGATTATGGCGTGGGCAAGATGCCGCTGCTCGGCCAGACGGCGGACAGGCCGTATCACGAGCGGCAAGTCGAGCCGGGCGACTACGATGCGATGGTCAGCCCCGGCCCGATTGTGAACCGCAAATCGGAGCATCTGGGCACCACGGATCGCGGCGTGGTGATGATCCGGCGCATGCTGGCTAATGCCATCAACACCACGCGCGAAGGCAACGTGCCGGCGATACCGCGCTTGCCCGCGGGCGAGACTGCGGTGCGCACTTACGCGCACGAAACCGTGTTGCGTCTGCCGGCGGCCGATGGGTTGGTGGATCGCAAGGTGCTGGCGGATTTCGGCCGGCGCGCGGCCAAGGTGTTCATCGACATGGATGACATACCCTCGAATTGCCGCGACGAGGTTGCGCGCGAGCGCATCGATGCGATTTTGCGCGAATGCTGCGGCGGAGCTGCCCAAGCCGCGCGGGTGTAAGCGACATGACCGAATCCCGTTTTATTACCGTTGCGCCCGATAGCGCGCGCAGTGTTCTTGCGAGCGATGTTGTAGTCGCGGGTGAGCTTGCTTTTATCTCCGGCGTGCGCGGCGTTGATCTCACCAACGACCGCATGCCGCTGGCGGAAAAAGTCGAGGCGCAGACGCAAAAGATTTTTGCGAATCTCGATGTGGTGTTGCAGGCGGCGGGTCTCACGCGTCAGCACGTTGTTTCGGTTAAAGTGTATCTCATTGATTTTGAACGACTTTTTGAACGCATGAACAAGGCGTATCTGGGCTGCATGGGCACTGCGCCCTTGCCCGCGCGCACCTGCGTGGGCGTCACGCAGCTTACGCGCGGTGCGCAGGTGGAAATGGATTTTGTCGTGCGTACCACGGCGTAACGTTCGATGATGATGCTGCATCGCGCGTTGTTTACTGCGCTTCTGTGCTTTCCATTGCTGGTTTTTGCACAGCAGAACTACCCCAGCAAACCGATCCGGCTGATAGTGCCGTACCCCGCCGGCGGTGCGAACGATATATTCGCACGACCGATCGCGAAGAAAATCTCCGAACAACTCGGCCAGCAAGTCGTGATCGATAATCGCGCGGGCGCGTCCGGTGTCATCGGCGCACAACTGGTAGCGAGTGCGCAGTCCGATGGCTACACGCTGCTCGCGACCAGCGGCAGCCTCACGCTGATACCGCTGACAATGAAGAAAGCGCCGTTCGATGTGCTGCGCGACTTCACTTGTATCGTCGCGGCGGCGACTTCAACCACCGTGGTGGTGATCCATCCCTCGCTGCCGGTGCAGTCGATGAAGGAGCTCGCCGAGTACGGACGCAAAAATCCCGGCGTGCTCAAGTACGGCACCGCGGGCGCGGGCCGCATGCAGCATCTCACCGGCGAGACGCTTGCACACGCCATCAACACCAAGCTGATCCAGGTCAGCTACAAGGGCGGACATCAGGCGTTGATCGATCTGCTCGGCGGGCACGTCTCGATGGGCGTGCTGCATTTGTCGACGGTATTACCGCATGTGAAGGCGGGCAGGTTGCGCGCGCTGGCGGTGGCGGAGGAACATCGCAGCAAGGCGTATCCGGATATACCTACCGCGGCGGAGAGCGGTTTTCCGAAATTCGCCATGCCTGAACCGTATCTGGGATTTGCCGGGCCGGCGCGGTTGCCATCGGCCGTCGTGCAAAAACTCAACGCCGAGGTGAACAAGGCATTGTTAACCAATGAGGTACGCACCGCACTGGAAGGCGCGGGTTACATCATCACGCCGGGCACCACGCCCGAGTACTTCACCGGGTTGCAGGAGAAAACATTCCGCACCTATCAGCGGCTGGTCAAGGATGTCGGACTCACCTACGACTAAAACGCTTCAGGTTCGTGTCAAGTCGGTGACCTATGAAGCCGAGCGCATCAACTCGTACGAGTTGCGCCCATTGGAGGGCGGTGAGCTGCCGCCGTTCACGGCGGGCGCGCATATCGATGTCAGATTGCACAATGGTTTTACACGCAGCTATTCGCTCACCAACCCGCAAGGTGAACGCCATCGTTATGTGATCGCGGTGGCCAACGATACGGCGAGTGCTGGCGGCTCGCGCTATATCCACGAGCATGTGCGCGCGGGTGACAGGCTGACCATCACGCCGCCGCGAATTAATTTTGTACTTGTTGAGGACGCTAAACACTCGGTGTTGATCGCGGGCGGGATCGGCATCACGCCGATCTGGTGCATGGTGCAGCGGCTTGTGGCGCTGGGGCGGTCATGGGAATTGCACTACAGCGCGCGCACGCACGAAACGGCGGCGTTCCTGGAGCCCGTCACGGCGTTGCGCGACAACAGGAATCGCAATCCGGTGGTGTTGAACTTCGATTTCGAGCCTGATGGCAAGTTATTGAATTTAAAAAAAATTATTGGCAATGCAGCGGCAGATGCGCATCTTTATTGCTGCGGTCCCACAGGCATGCTCGAAGCCTTCGAGCAAGCCACGGAAAGCCGCCCGCGCGATCATGTTCATGTCGAATATTTCTCGGCGAAAGAAGCGCCCGCGACAAGCGGCGGGTTCACGGTGTCGTTCGCCAAATCAAACGTGAAGATATTCGTCGAAGAAGGCAAAACCATACTCGACGCCATGATAGGCGCAGGCCTTAGCCCGCCGCGCTCATGCTGCGAAGGCGTATGCGGCACCTGCGAGATGCGCGTGATCGAGGGCATCCCCGATCATCGCGACATGGTGCTCACAGACGCCGAACGCAAGGCCAATAAATCCATACTGATCTGTTGCTCCGGCGCCAAGAGCGAAACGCTGGTGCTGGATTGGTGAACCGCCACGTTGGGCTTCGCGATTAACGCGCACTCGATGCACCCGCCGGCTTGGCAGCGGGCGGGTTCCTGAAAAACACCGCCTGCAGCTTGGTGGTGAATTCATCGAACGCACGTTCGGCCATGGCGTTGTAAGCGGCTTCGGCCTGATTGTCGCCTTTCTTGTAGCGATAGCCGAAACGTTCAGGCGGGGAAACCTTCACGCCAAGATCGAACAGACTGGCATCGCCCGGAATGCTCATGCGCATGCCGAACGCAACATCGATGCCGACGAACATGCGCGACCCGTCGTCTGACGAGTACGCTCGACCCGACGGACCGACTTCATATGCGATCGAGAGCGAAGGTTCCTTTGCCGCGCTCGTGCTCTGCGCGCCCAATTCAAGCTTGAGTATGTCGGTGGGAAAAATTGTCGCGAACGCGGTGTTCAGCCGGCTGACGATAGTGCGTTCACGCGGGGCCGAACTGGTTGGCGTGAAATACGGGCTTATCGGCTCGACGATACGTCCGGCGCCGGAATGCGAGCGCTGAAAGTTGCTGTCCGCCTGCGCCAGCGAGCCGGTGCTGGGAGCGCTGAACGAGACGCGCACCGTTGCGACATCATTTTTTTCCAGATAGTCGATCAGGCGCTTCATGAATGGCAGCATGCGCGGATCGGCGTTGGATGCCCTGCGCTGAAAATCGGCGAAGGTTTTTACATACAGATCGTGAAGGGCGGCGCGCACCTCCGCGTCGACCGAGGAGCCGGGATACACTTTCAGGATGCGGCGCATTTTCGACACCGTGGCTTCCTTCTTCGCTTCGCGAAACGCGGCTATCGGCTGCGCGAGCCGAGCCGCGTCCTTGTGGCGCCAGCCGTTGTCGAGATACTGGCCGTAGGCGCTTTCGGTATCGAATTGTTTTGTACTGGAAATCAGCATTTCGTCGCTGATGTAATTGCGCGCCAGCGCGATCAGCGGGCATAACACGGCGGCGGCGATTGCCGCGATGATGTAGCGCCGCTGATAAAACTTCGGCATGCTCTTGACCAGCGGCCCGGCGGCGGCCTCCGGCGTGCCGCGTTCCTCCCATTCGGTGCGCAGGCGGCATTCGTAGAATGGATCGACCTTCTGAATGGCGCCCCAATCCTGGGCCGTGGCGGCCTCTCCCAGCGCGCGTTGGCTGTCCCAGAATGCGTTGATCGCCGCTTGCGCCGCGTCCTGACCGCGTATGCTGAACTGCTCCTTCGCGCCCTGGAAAGTAAAATCCAGTTGCGTGTGCGTATAGGCGCCGTTGGTGTGCATGTGCGTGCCCTTGAAGTCGCTCAGGATGCGGGTGGGCACGATGCGCAGCGTGCCGTTGCGCGCATCCACGAATTCAGTGGTGAACAGGTAGCGCCCCGGCTGAAACGGGAAGGGCGAACCCACGATGCGCCGCTGAATAATCACCAGCAGCACAAGGCACAGCAAAAACACGATGGGCACGTACACGCCCAGCACAAAAAGCGGGCTCTGTACCGCGTACTCCTTATAAAGATTTCCCATGCCCGCCATGACCGCGGCCAAGGCGGCGCCGGCCAGCAGGATAAACACGATGGCCAGACCGACGACCCCCGACTTGGAGGAGGATTTTTCGGACAACAGCGGCGCCGGGCCCGATGTGCCGTTGCTTATGGCGACGAACAGTTCCCTGACGCTCTTGGGCAAGGCATTGAATTCAATGGTGCGTATGTCCGGCATGAGCGGCCTCCTGAGTTATTTTCTAAGGACGGGCATGGAATTACCCGGCACTTTATTCCAGCCGCGCATGTAGGGCAAGTTCCCGGCTTGCGGTTGTTTACAATCCGGTCGCCGGGAAGACCTATAATGACGCCCGTGTCGAGGTTCGTCAGTTGAACGGAGAATAGAATGCTCTTGTCCATCTCAAGCCTGTGGCCGCGCGCCGATCGCGTGCGGCAATCGTCATCGAATCTGTTCGGCAACGATCCGCAAACCTGGCGCAGCGATTTCACCGAGCGCAAGGCCGGTGTGCCGCAACTGCTGCTGGTGGAACAGCCCGTGCCCGGCTCCACGGTGCTGCCGCACTATCACTCGACGGATCAGTTTCAGATTTTTCTGCATGGCGGCGGCAAACTCGGCCGGCAAGAGATCAAGCCCATCTCCATACACTACACCAATCGCTACACCGGTTATGGCCCCATCGTCGCGGGCGCCGCGGGCGTGTCGTACTTTGTGTTTCGGCCCGAATTCGATCAACTGGTGACCGGCCAGTATCTGCATGTCCCCGAGATGCGTGAGAAGTTGAGGCAGCGGCGCGGTCACAAGCGCGCCGTGATGGTGGAGGGCGTGCGTGTCATGCCCACTGACGCGCTATTGAAACTATCCGCGCCGCTTACCGAGCGTTTGATCGATGCCGAACACGACGCCAACGATCCGGGTCTGTTCGCGGACTTGATCAGCCTGGGACCCGCCATGCCTTACACGGGGCCTGATCCGCACGGCGGCGGCGGCCAGGTTTTAGTGGTGCTGCAAGGCGCGATGTTTTGTAACAATGAATCGTATGGTGAACGCTCGGGGTTGGCGCTGACCAGCGATGAACTCGCGGTATCCATGCACGCCGGCGGCGGCGGGGCGCAGCTACTGGTGTTGCAGTATCCGCGGCGATGAACGTGCCGCCGCCGGGCAAATTGTTATACTCGCAAGCATACTGTCCACCTGGAGAAAATCATGAGTGAT